>JAGWLJ010000187.1 GCA_028873275.1 Pseudomonadota bacterium | reverse complement strand
CGGGTGACTTTGGCGATGATGCCGGCGGCGGCGATGGAGAGGCTCAATGCATCTCCGCCGACTATAGCCCGCACCTTGCAAGCGAGGACGGGGGGGCGGTTGCCATCGATCAGGGCAACATCGGGCGGCGGACTTAGCAAGGCGACGGCTCGGGTCATGGCCAGTTTGGCCGCGCCCAATATGTTCAGCGTGTCAATTTCGGCGACGGTGGCGATGCCGACGCCGGTGCGTGCCGATTCCATGAGGGCTATATAAAGCTCCTCGCGTTTGGCGGCGGGGAGCTTCTTGGAATCGTCGATGCCGGGGGGGATACGTTTTATGTCGAGAACGACAGCGCCGGCCACTACCGGCCCGGCCCAGGGGCCGCATCCGGCTTCGTCAACGCCGGCAATAATACCGCTATGCTCGGATTCAAAAGAGTAATCCGGCTTCCCCATGAGGAGATCAGCCGCCGGAACGGTTATTCTCGGCCATGGCCACATGCCCGTCATAGGACGGCCAGTGCCCGTTCAGCAGCGCGTGGACGGAAGCGCTGGGATGACCGCACAGCTCGGAATAAATCCAGTAATTGGTCATCACCTGCATGACATAATGGCGCGTCTGGCCGAAGGGAATGCTTTCGATAAAAAGGAGCGGGTCGTTACCGGCGCCCAGGCTCTGCTTCCATTCCTGCAGGCGGGCCGGGCCGGCATTATAGGCGGCCAGCAGATAAATCAGGTTGCCGTCGACGAGGTTGTTGCCCAGCAGGTGGCGTACATAACGCTGGCCGAGGGTGATGTTCTGCACCGGCTCGGTGACGCTCTGCGCCGGCTCGCCCTGCTGCATCAGCGAAGCTGTCTGCGGCATCAGCTGCATCAGGCCCAGCGCGCCGCCGGGGCTGACTGCCGAGGCGCGGAAGCCGGATTCCTGGCGCATCAGCGCGAAGATAAGCTCGGGATCGATGGTAAAGCCGCCTTCCGGCTCCCAGCTGGGAATGGGATAGAGGGCATAGTCCATCGGGTGGTCGTCGCTGCTCAACTGCTTGGCCATGCTGATCTGCACCGACGGCAGGTCGAGCGCGTTGGCCAGCGCCAGCAGCTGCAATTTCTCCTCGTTATCGGATTGCGGGAAGAGGGCCCTCAATTCCTGCTCGGCCAAGTCGTTCATTCCGGCCTCCACCAGCGCGATGGCGCGGCGGACGGGCTTGTTGCCGATCATCTCCAGCATGTCGGTTTCGGTGAGAGCGGCCGGCTCGGCGTTGATATCCAGGCGCTCGCCCATCTGCTTGCGGGCCAGGATGCCATAGAAGCTGCGCGGCTCCTGTGCGGCCGTGGCGAGGTAATGGATGGCTTCTTTCTCGTTGCCTATGGCATTATAGGAGCGGTAGGCCCAGTAGGCGGAGGCGGCGCTGAGCCAGGGGGAGGAAAGATCGCGCTTGGCCAGGCCGGAAAAGATTCTGGCGGCCTCGGCTTTCTTCCCGCTGCGCCAGGCGGCAAGGCCGCTATGCCAGGCCGCGGCATAAGCGCCGTCGGAGGAGGCGGCGTCGCCGTCTCCCAGCCCGCCCAGCACCGATTGCTTCTGCACGGCGGGGATTTTCAGGGAAGCGTCTTTGGCCAGAGCCAGGTTATAGATATCGGCGGCTTCCGGGTGGTCGCCGTAGCGGTCCAGCCAGTCGGCCAGCTCGGAAGCCTTGCTGTCGTAGCCGTGGCTCAGGTAGCGGCTGGCCAGCACATGGCCGAGGAGAATGCGGTTTTCAAGGCGTTCGATTTCGGCGTCGGCGACCTTCCAGTCACCCTGTTTCTGGGCGCGGAAAATGGCGGCATATAGTTCACGATCGTGCGCGGACAACAGGTTAGGCAGGGTGGTGGCCGTGGTGTAGGATACATCGGAGGCGTCGCCGCTGACACGAGTGAGCGGGGTGTGGCGATCCAGCAACTGCCATACTTCCGTAGAAACCAGGAGAAGCACCGGCAGCAGCAGGGTCAGCAGCTCGGCCATAGCGCCGCGAAAGAAACGGCAGGCCGAGCTATGGTGTGGCTTGCGCGTAACCATAGGGAGGGCGTTTATATGCTATAATCGCCTGTCCCGCAAGGAAAAATGCTATAATTTTAATTATTCTTTAAGTTTCAGCCGATTAAGGAACTCCTTAATCATTAACATATCTCCCCAGGCCAGGCGCTTCTGGCCGGGTGAGCGTAGGAGGTAGGAGGGGTGATAGGTTACGGCCACGGGAATAGGGGCCTTGAGATAGGGGTTGCCGTACTCATAAAACTTGCCGCGCATGCGCGACATGGCAGCGTCGGTCTTGAGCATGGTCGTCGTCGCCACGCCGCCGGAGAGCAGCAAGAGCTTCGGATGAATGAGGGCGATGTGCTTCTCGACGAAAGGCAGGCAGATGGCGGTTTCCTCCGGCGTGGGCTGGCGGTTGCCGGGCGGACGCCAGAAGACGGTGTTGCTGATATAGGTGTTCTCGGCGCGGGTGAGGCCGATGGAGGCCAGCGTCCTATCCAGCAACTGGCCGCTGGGGCCGCAGAAGGGAATGCCCTGGATGTCCTCCTGCGCGCCGGGGGCTTCCCCGATGACCATGACCAGCGCCTGTGGATTGCCGTCGGAAAAAATAGTTTTGCTGGCGGTTTTCTTAAGTGCGCAACCTTCAAATCCTTCCACCGCCGCTTTCAGCTCGGCCAGTGTGGTTGCTTTGTCGGCCAGTTCCCTTGCGGCGGCCATGGCGGCGGAGGGGGAATGGTGAAGGGGCTTGGAATTAGGGATTGGGGATTGGGGAGCGGCAGGGGGAGGGAATGCTGCTTTTTGATTCCCGATAGCCGATTCAGGATTCTTGAAATGATTCACCGGCTGGTCGCCCGTGGCTTCGTCCACGCCGGCGTCCATGTGCCACTCTAAGGTTGATTTTTTGTCCATGCGGGCCATGATGATGGGGAAATGGTTAAAAGTAAAGAACAAGCAATTTCAATGATTCCGGATAACCGACTTACGGTATTCAAGCAGGCGCTGACCTCGGCGACGCGGGCGCTGGCAGCCAGACGCCATCTCGACGTGCAGTTCGGCAAGGGCGAAGGCATTTCCCTGCCGCCGATGGCGGAGCTGCCGTCGCCGCATGCGCTGCCGCTGGTGCGTGGCGAGGCCGACCATGCAGCGCTCCGGCTGCGCTATCATGATGAAGGGCTGCACCGCAAACTGCGCCCGGCAGGCGCGGCCCCCGGGACGGCGTTTGACCTGCTGGAAGAGATACGCATGGAGGCTTTGGGCGGTGAGCATCTGCACGGGGTGCAGCATAACCTTGCGCGGCGTTTCGAGCAGCACTGCATGCAGAAGAATCTGCGGCCTGATGCATTGCCGCTGATGGCGGCGCTGGAGCTGTATGCCCGGCATTACGTACAGGGCATGGAAGTGCCAGCGTTTCTGGCTGCCGTCCTCGACCGTCCGGATATGCAGATGCAACCCATCCTGCCGAAGCTGGCCGAGTTGCGCGGGCAGCTGGCTGATCAGCGGAAATATGCCGCGCTGGCGCTAGCCCTGATTGATACCTTGTCGCATACGGCGCAGCCGCTGGAGCGCGGCGACAATCCGGGCGAGAAGAGCCTCTCCGAATCTACTGCCCAGGCGGAAACTCAGGAAGCGGAAGCCAGCATTGCTTCACCGGGCGCGCCGGAGGAATCGGCCGACTCCGCAGCTTCCATGAAAGTGAAGGCGGGTGGAGCGCTTGGCGAAGAGACTGCTCCCAGGGGTGAGGAAACGCGCACCAGCCGTCCGTCGCCCTATCCGTATAACCATGAGGAGGAAACGCCGCC
>JAGWLJ010000186.1 GCA_028873275.1 Pseudomonadota bacterium | reverse complement strand
TTGCAGGGCGTGCATGACAATTACGACATCGACCTTTTTCAGCACCTGATCGCCGCCATCAAGCAGCAGGCCGCTGCCATCGGCGGCAGGACGGATGCGGAAGGCGCCGCCTACAAGGTCATCGCCGACCATCTGCGCTCCAGCTGCTTCCTGATCGCCGACGGTGTGCTGCCCTCCAACGAAGGCCGCGGCTATGTCCTGCGCCGCATCATGCGCCGTGCCATGCGTTATGCCCACCAACTCGGCTGCAAAGAGCCGCTGATGTACCGGCTGGTGCCGTCGCTGATCAAGGAAATGGCCGATGCCTATCCCGAGCTCAAGCGCGCCGAAGCCACCATCACCGAAAATCTCCGTGCCGAGGAAGAACGCTTCAAGCAGACACTCGAGCGCGGATTGAAACTGCTGGAGGAGGAATCCACCAAGCTGGGCAAAGGCCAGAAGCTCCCCGGCGATGCAGCCTTCCGGCTGTACGACACCTACGGCTTCCCGCTCGACCTGACGCAGGACATCCTGCGCGCCCGCGGCATTGCCGTCGACACGGACGGCTTTGAGAAATGCATGGAAGGCCAGCGCGAAATGGCGCGCGCCGCCTGGAGCGGTTCCGGCGAAAAAGCGGTGGGAAAATTATGGTTTGAGTTGAAGGAAAAACTGGGAGCAACAAAATTTCTCGGCTACGAGAAAACCGAAACAGAGGCAAAAGTCATCGCCATCGTAAAGAATAGCGAGCCGGTGCAAAACGCCAATGCCGGTGATGAAGTATACATCGTCCTTGATCAGACGCCGTTTTATGGTGAATCGGGCGGGCAGATTGGCGATACCGGCGCTTTTGCCTCACTCGCCACCATCGTAGATACCCAAAAACCCCTCGAAGATTTCATCATCCATAAGGCGAAGCTCTCCGCACCGGTCAGAATCGGCGACAAGGTACATGCGATCATCGACACCGCGTTGCGCGACAAAACCCGCGCTAACCATTCGGCCACCCACCTGCTGCACAAGGCCTTGCGCGAAACGCTGGGTGATCATGTGACGCAGAAAGGCTCCTATGTCGGCCCCGATCGTCTGCGCTTCGACTTCAGCCACCCCAAGGCGGTCAGCAAAGAGGAACTGGCAACGGTGGAGCGCAAGGTCAACGAAGTCATCCGGCGCAACACGCCGGTGGAGTGCCGCGTCATGGCACCCGACGAGGCCATCAAGGCTGGAGCCATGGCGCTGTTCGGCGAGAAATACGGCGACCAGGTGCGCGTGTTGTCGATGGGGGAGGATGGCGGGAAAACCTATTCCACCGAACTGTGCGGCGGCACGCATGTCCGCGCCACCGGCGATATCGGCCTGTTCAAGATCACCTCGGAAGGCTCTGTTGCCTCCGGCATTCGCCGCATCGAGGCGGTGACTGGCGAGGCAGTGCGGGAGTATTTCGAGGCGCAACTATCGGTGCAGAATGCGCAACTGCAAAAGGCCATAGAGGAAAACGAACGGCTGCTGGCTGCTTTATCGAAAGACGTGAAAGCCGGCGTGGAAAAACTGATTATGCCGGCTTCCGGACTGACGCAGGAGATTTACGAAACGCTATCGTCCCGCATCAGCGACGCTATCCAGCAATTGCTGGAAGAGAACAAAAAACTCTCCAGGGAACTGGCCGAAGCCAAAAAGCAGCAAGCGCTTTCCGCCGGCGGCGAGGTGAAGCCGGAAGCAATCGGCGGCATTCAATTCATCGGCAAAATCTTCGACGGGCTCGACCCCAAAGAACTGCGCCCGCTGGCCGAGAGTTATCGCCAGCAGGCCGATGTCGTGGCGCTGGCGACGAATGTCGAGGGCAAGGCCTCGGTGGTGGTGGCCAGCAACAAGGGCAACGCCGTGGCACTGGTGCAGGCTGCGGTGGCCGAACTCGGCGGCAAAGGCGGCGGCGGCAAGCCGGACGTGGCGCAGGGCGGTGGCCCGCAGGCAGAGAAGCTGGAAAATGCCTTATCTATAATTCGTCAAAAACTGTGATTTTTTTAACATAATAATGGAGAGTCCTATGGCGGAGAGCCAAAAAAGCACAGCCCAACTTCAAGCGGAAAAAGAGGCGCTGCTTCTTTCCGCTAAAGGAGAAGATCTGGCGGCACAGTACGCCGATATTCCAGACTTAAAGCAGAGGAGCCATCGCGATCAGCTAAAGAAGTCCGAAGAAAATTCCCGAGCTGTCCAGCAACGTTAATACTATTAACCGACTGCTAACACTTTTCCTATAAAGTGACGCGATTATTTTTTAATCAATCACTTATAAGGAAAATATGACTACTCCCATCACGGTCGCCTATGGCGACGGCATCGGCCCCGAAATCATGGAAGCCACCCTGCACGTGCTCAAGGAAGCCGGTGCGGACATCGCCGTGGAAACCATCGAGGTGGGCGAACGCGTCTACAACATGGGCGCGACCTCGGGCATTCTTCCCTCGGCCTGGGAAACCCTGCGCCGCAACAAGGTACTGCTCAAAAGCCCCATCACCACCCCGCAGGGCAAGGGCTACAAGAGCCTGAACGTCACCATGCGCAAGACGCTGGGCCTTTACGCCAATATCCGCCCGACGCAAAGTTACCATCCCTTCGTCAAAACACCGCACCCGAAGATGAACATGGTGATCGTGCGCGAGAACGAGGAGGATCTTTACGCCGGCATCGAATACCGCCAGAGCCAGGACTGCTTCCAGTCGCTGAAAGTGATCACCTGCTCGGGTTCCGAGCGTATCATCCGCTACGCCTTCGAATACGCCGTGCAGAATGGCCGCAAAAAGGTCACCTGCATGAGCAAGGATAACATTATGAAGATGGCGGACGGCCTGTTCCACCGGCTGTTCGACGAGATCGGGGCGGAATATCCGCAGCTCACGAAAGAACATTACATCATCGACATTGGCGCGGCGCGCATCGCCGCCAAGCCGGAAATCTTCGATGTCATCGTCACCGAAAACCTTTACGGCGATATTATTTCTGACATCGCGGCCGAAGTGTCGGGCTCGGTGGGGCTGGCCGGGTCCTCCAATATCGGCGAGGATTTCGCCATGTTCGAGGCCATCCACGGCAGCGCGCCCGACATCGCGGGCAAGAACATCGCCAACCCCTCTGGCATCCTGCAATCGGCGGTCATGATGCTGGTGCATATCGGCCAGCCGGAAGTGGCGGCGCGCATACAGAACGCCTGGCTGGTTGCCATCGAAAGCGGCCTGCACACGCCAGACATCTACCGCGAAGGCATCAGCAAGGAAAAACTAGGTACTAAGGAATTCGCCAAGGCAGTGATTTCCTGCCTGGGCAAAACGCCCTCCACCTTTCCCGCCGCCGTTTTCGGCAAAGCTGAGAAACGCATTCCCGCTGCGCCGGCCTGCCAGACGCAGGAATGCGTCACGAAGAAAGAACTGATCGGGGTCGACGTTTACATCCAGTGGGCGGGCGATGTGAACGCGCTGGGGAACAAGGCCAAAGCCCTGGAGACCGGCGGGATGACGCTGGAGAACCTGTCCAACAAGGGCCTGAAAGCCTGGCCGGACGCCGACACCTCAGGCATGCACCTGACCGACCAGTACCGCTGCCGTTTCCGCGCCGCCAAAGGTAAAACCGCCACCCATGGCGATATCGCCGCCCTGATAGCGCGAGCCGGGGAAGCGGGGTTCGACTTCACCAAGACCGAAAACCTCTATCTGTTCGACGGCGCGCCGGGATTCACGCTGGGACAGGGGGAATAAGGTTTGCCTTCCTGTGCCTGGCATGTTAGCATCCTTTGAGATGCTAATAAGATGCTTTAAGGATGCTTTATGATAGACATCACCACCGATATCCAGCCGCTCAGCCACTTCAAGC
>JAGWLJ010000185.1 GCA_028873275.1 Pseudomonadota bacterium | reverse complement strand
CATGCCGATGCCATTATCTGCCACGGTGACGGTGCGCGCTTTCTTATCAGCCAAAATGCTGATCCTGAACTCGCTGCCCTCCTGCGCCAGCTCCGGGCGGGTGATGGCCTCGTAGCGCAGCTTGTCGCAGGCGTCCGAGGCGTTGGAAACCAGTTCGCGCAGGAAAATGTCCCGGTTGGTGTACAGCGAATGGATCATCAGCTGCAGCACTTTGCTGATTTCTGCAGAAAATTTGATTTTTTCTTCGTTTTTTCCGGTCATAAATGAAAAATTAATGTTATAATGCTTTGTCTTTATGCACATATGGGGCAAAAAGAGGGTATGTCAAGGAAGGCCACGCTTCTATTATTCATCGCGCTGCTGCTGCCTTTTTCAGCGATGGCGGCCGATGCCAAGGTGCACAGCGAGATCGTGTACCGCGCCAATCTGGGCCGCGCCGACGATGTCAAGCTGCTGCTCAAGCAGGGCGCTTCCGCCAAAGACAAGGACGATAACGGCACGCCGCTGGTGTCGCTGGCTGCCGCCCGCAAGGACCCGGAAGGCCTCAACGTCTTAAAGGTGCTGCTCGATAGCGGCGCCGACATCAACGCCCGCGACATCAAGGGCCAGACCCCGCTGTTCTATGCCGCCAGCAAGGGCAACCTCAACACGGTGAGATACCTGCTCAGCAAGGGCATCGATTACTACGCCCTCGACAATAACGGCGATATCGCCCGCACCATCGCTTTCAACGCCGGGCATAAGGATATCGTCGAGGCGATGGATAATTTCGTCAAGGCGCAGACCGAGAAACGCAAGGCGGAATACGAGCATTTCAAAGAGCAGTCGGCAAAGCGGAAAACCGAGTACGAGCAGTTCAACAAAGCAGCGCAGCAGCCGCAGAAACCCGCCGCCCCGGCTCCCGCCAAGCCCGGCCAGCCGGCTCCTGCCAATGCACAAAAACCCGCAATGCCTGCCGCTCCTGCGCCTGGACAAAAACCGGCGGCAGCCGCTCCCGCCAAACCGGGTCAGCCCGCCGCCAATGCGCAAAAACCCGGCGCACCCGCTGCGGCAAAGCCCACGCCTCCGGCTCCGGCGGCAAAACCTGCACCGACGCCTGAGGACATCCAGAAAGCCAAAGAGGCCCAGCAGAAGGCAAAAGAAGAACAGGAACAGGCGGCGGCAGCCCGCAAGAAGCAGCAGGACGCTATGTTCAAGGACCTGGCCTTCAATTACTGCGCGTTCCAATACTGGTCGTTCGTGAACGACAGCCACCAGAGTTCAGAAATGTCGCCGGACGTTCTCGACAGCACGATCTTCTCCTATAAGGACAAGATCGAGGCGATTTACGCGCAGATGGAAAAAATGCAGCTGCCGCGCGACAGGATCATCGATATCTCTCATGCCGCCCGCCAGCGTATCTTTGACGAGATGCAGGCCATTCCCTCCAAGAGCGAGCGTCATGAGCAGGGCATCGGCCAGAAAAGCGATATGCAATGGCGCTGCAATATCGTCGCCCGGCATTGGGAGGAAGTTTACCAGCCGCCGCGGCCATCCGCGCCGGCACGACGGGGCGCTGAGCCGCCGCCGCCAGCCGTTCAGCCGACGCCGCGCCCTTCGATCATAGTGCCCACCAGACCATTCGGCCGCCGCAGATAGCACCGCTTTAAACCGAATATTAATACTTATTCGCTATATATGGATCGAGTAGCGTAACCTAAGAGGCTCCCGTGAAAGAGATCTATACCGAATCCATCCTGATGATCGAGCGCCTGCACCGCCGCTTCCTCGACGTGGTCAAGACCGAGCTCGACCGTCTCAAGATCGACGATATCAACAACGTCCAGACCCTGATTCTTTACAACATCAACCACGAGCAGCTCACCATCGGCGAACTGACCAATCGCGGCTATTATCTGGGCTCCAACGTCTCCTACAACGTCAAGAAGCTGGTGGAAAACGGTTACCTGGTGCAGGAACGCGCCCCGCACGACAAGCGCTCGACCCGCATCCGCCTCTCGGACAAGGGGCTGCAGCTGTGCCAGCGCATCGACGACCTGTACCAGCGCAATGTCGACCAGCTGTCGAAGCAGATGGAAACTCCGACCCTGACGGCGCTCAACCAGACGCTGTCGCAGCTTGAGCGCTTCTGGACCGACTACATCAACAATATCCACAAGGTCAAATAGCGGCGCTTGCGGCCTCATGCCAGCCAGGCCCGCTCCACTCTCAGCTTCCCGCCAGCGCAACGGCTTTACAGTTACGGAATTCTCCGTCGCCATGGTGATTTTCGCCATCGTGGCCGGCGTCAGCATCAGGCTGGGGTTTTCGATGATCGAGTCGGCCCGGCGCGTGCATACCGCCAATAAGCTCAATGCCATAGAAACGGCGCTGGAAGCCTACCGGCTGGTCAACAACCGCCTGCCCTGCCCGGCGGAGATGGAGGATTGCACTCATGACGCCATCGCCGAAGGCGCGGTGCCAGTCAAGGCGCTGAGCCTGCCAGAGGATTTCCAATCGGACGGTTGGGGGCAGAAATTCAGCTATGCCGTATGGACGCCGATGACGATGGCGGGATCATTTCTTACCCATGGGATTTACGATCATTCCGCGGCGATCACCGTGCGAAATGCCGCACATATCGAACGCAGCACCCAGGCGATCTATACGCTGGGCGGCCACGGGCCGGACAGCCAGCCCATGCGCTTCCGGGAACGCTGGCAGATGCAGAACGATTTCGACCGTTATCATCCGGCTGGCAGCAAGCCCCAGCGCTGAGCTGTTTTATCCATCTCTTATCTTTTCGCCGACCGTATCGTACGGCGGCTTGAGTCGCCGTGTGCTTTTCTCGATCTTCCCCGCACCCATTCAAGGAGGATTTATGCAGCAGGCCACTAAAGCCGTGTACGGCCAGCATTCCGGTTCCGCCGCACGCACCAGCCGGCAATTCAAGGCCCTGCCCATCCTCCCGGTGCGCCACCCGCTGCTGGAGGCCTTCGGCCATACCGAACGCGGCACGCTTGCCCTTAAAACGCCGGAAGGCGCCGTGTTCACTTTCGAGGGACGGCAGAGCGGTCCCAACGCCACGCTGGAGCTTAAAGACTGGGAAACGCTCGACAGCATCGTCGCTGAAGGGGAGAACGGTTTTGCGCACGGCTACATGGACGGGCGCTGGGATACCGACGACCTGCCGGCGCTGCTGACCTTTTCGCTGGCCAATGTCGATGCGCTGGAGCGCTTCTTCTACGGCAAGCCTCTCTATGCCCTTTGGACCCGCCTGAAATGCGCCCTGAACCTCAACACAGTCAAGGGCAGCCGCAAAAATATCATGGCGCATTACGACCTGGGCAACCGCTTCTACGAGCTGTGGCTCGACAAGAGCATGACCTATTCCTGCGCGCTGTTCGGCGACCATCCGGAGCAATCGCTGGAAGAAGCGCAGCAGAATAAATACCGCCGCATCCTCGACCGCCTGTCGCCGACGCCATCGAGCCGCATTCTCGATATCGGCTGCGGATGGGGCGCTTTTGCGGAAGCTGCCGCGCGCCGCAAGCTGCGCGTCCACGGCGTCACCATCTCCGACGAACAGAAACTCTACGCCGAAAAACGACTGCGCGATGGCGACCTCGACCGTTTTGCCCACGTGGAACTCAAGGATTACCGCAAGGTCGAAGGCACGTTCGACGGCATCGTCTCCATCGGCATGTTCGAGCATGTCGGCGAAAAATACTGGCCGGAATATTTCCGTACCGTCAAGGCGCGCCTGCGCGCCGGCGGCAAGGCCATGATCCAGAGCATCACCATCGACGACGTGCTGTTCGAGCGCCTGCACGGCAAGTACGGCTTCGTCGAGCAATACATCTTCCCCG
>JAGWLJ010000184.1 GCA_028873275.1 Pseudomonadota bacterium | reverse complement strand
TTTCTGCATTCAGTGTTTGCAATCCACCTGGCTCTTTCATCGCGTTGATAACGTCTGGCGAACGGAATTCGATGCCGATCTGATGCCAGTAACCACTTTTTGTGGTAACCACCATATCGAGGGCCTTGATTTTTTCGATAATTGCTGCCTGTTGTGCCGGGTCTTTGGTTAGCTTTTTGGCAGCCATCCGTCCTAACAACGCCTTGATATCTACACCGCGCTTTTCAATAGAGGCTTTTAATTCTTCTGCATTGACTCCGCCTGGCGCCTGAAAGGTAGCCTTGATCGATTTATCAAAGCGATCATCCGTGCGGCTTACTCTAACAGCATGTTCTTCCGGAATATTGACATTTTCAGAAGCCGTTTCGCGTAACGCTTCGAGTTTCGCGCGTTCTTTGAACGCGTCACTATAGGCTTGAGGAATGTCAAGCCCAATAGCGGCCGCTTTGGCGCGAATACCATCGAATTTTTCTCCCAGATGCTTCAGGTGATCTTTTTCCGGCTCTGGCTGCTTGAAATCGATATATGGAGTCAGTGGGGTAAATTTTTCCAGAACGCTGATAATATGTTTTTTATAAGGGCTGGGACTGGATTCAGCTGCTTCATTACGAATGATAAGCGAAAGATTATAGGCCTCCCTTTCTACACCAATGCTAACGGCCTTGTCGTCCGTAGTCCTCGCGCTTACGGTAAATTGGCCAAGGCCGCCTTTGTCCAGTTCGGTTTTAACGGCCGACGCAATATGCCCCAGTGTCTCGTTCATAGCCACTCCTTGAAGAAACAGTAAATGATAGATTACTTTAGCCCAGCGCCTCTTACTTGCCAAATGACAATTTCATGACAGCCCGGCCAGCACCCCGCTTAGGCTTTTTCCGCTTGTATTTTAATCATTTTATCGTTGGTGACGCGCCGAAAGCTCCAGATAGCCAGCGGGCGGGCGGCAGCTAGAAATTATTGGCTTTTCATTGCTTATCCTTTATATCACCCATTCCACTAACCGCTATTCGCTAATCGCTCCTTATGCACCCTTACCGTACCCATACCTGCGCCGCTTTGAATCTTTCCCATGTTGGGCAGGCCGTTCGCCTGTCGGGCTGGGTGCACCGGCGGCGCGACCATGGCGACCTGCTGTTTGTCGACCTGCGCGATCATTACGGCATTACGCAGCTGGTGGCGGCCAAGGGTAACCCGTACCTCGATGCGCTGTCGCACGTGGCGCTGGAGAGCGTGATCACCATCACCGGCAAGGTGGTGGCGCGGACGCCGGAGACGATTAATAAAGACATCCCCACCGGCGAGATCGAGGTGGTGGTCGAAGGGTATCACCTCGAATCCGCCGCCGAGCCGCTGCCGCTGCAGGTCAATGCCGACCGGGAGCAGCCGGAAGAGACGCGGCTCAAATACCGCTTCCTCGATTTGCGCCGCGAGAAGCTGCATCGCAATATCATGCTGCGCGCTCAGGTGATCGCGAGCCTCCGCCGCCGCATGATCGAGCAGGGCTTCACCGAATTCCAGACGCCGATTCTGACCGCCAGCTCGCCCGAGGGTGCGCGTGACTACCTGGTGCCCAGCCGCATCCATCCCGGCAAGTTTTATGCCCTGCCGCAGGCGCCGCAGCAGTTCAAGCAGCTGCTGATGGTGTCGGGCTTTGACCGCTATTTCCAGATCGCGCCCTGCTTCCGCGATGAGGACGGCCGCGCCGATCGCTCACCCGGCGAGTTTTACCAGCTCGATGTCGAGATGAGCTTTGTGACGCAGGAAGATGTCTTTGCTGCTATCGAGCCGGTGCTGGAAGGGGTATTCAAGGAATTTGGCGATAAGCAGGTGACGCCGGCGCCGTTTCCGCGCATGACCTATAAAGACGCCATGCTCAGATACGGTAGCGACAAGCCGGATTTACGCAATCCGCTGCTGATTGCCGATGCTACTGAAATCTGGCGCGGCAGTGGCTTCGGCATCTTCAACAAGGTGATCGAAGCGGGCGGCGTCGTGCGCGTTATCCCGGCCCCCGGCACGGCCGATAAGCCGCGCAGTTTCTTCGATGGCATGATCGAGTTTGCCAAGGAGCAGGGTGCGCAGGGGCTGGCCTATATTATCTTCGATGCCGAGGGCAATGCCAAGGGGCCGATTGCCAAATTCCTGGCGCCGGAGAAGATTCATAAGTTACGTGAAGAAGCCAAAGTAAATAACGGGGACAGCGTGTTTTTCTCCTCCGGCCCCGAACTGTCCGCCGCCAAGCTGGCCGGGGCGGTGCGGACGCATCTGGGCAAGGAGCTGAACCTGCTGGAGCAGGGGGTGTTCAAATTCCTGTGGGTGGTCGATTTCCCCTATTTCGAGTATGACGAAGAGGAGAAGAAAATCATCTTCAGCCATAATCCCTTCTCGATGCCGCAGGGGGGCATGGAGGCGCTGCAAACCAAAAATCCGCTCGATATTCTGGCCTATCAGTATGACATTGTATGCAACGGCGTGGAGCTCTCCAGCGGGGCCATCCGTAACCATAAGCCTGAGATCATGTACCAGGCATTCGAGATCGCCGGCTATGGGCCGGAGGTGGTGGACAGCCGATTCGGCGGCATGATTTCAGCCTTCAAATTTGGCGCGCCGCCGCATGGCGGCCTCGCGCCAGGCGTCGACCGCATGGTGATGCTGCTGGCCGACGAGCCCAATATCCGCGAAGTTATCGCCTTCCCGATGAACCAGAAAGCCGAAGACCTGCTGATGGGCGCCCCGGCGCCGGTGGAGGAAAAGCAGTTGCGGGAGTTGCATCTGCAATTGTCGCCCAAGGCGAAGCAGCTGCTGGCGGAGTAAACCGCTAAAGACAAGGGCGAAGCGGCGTATGCGTAATAGACAGACATTTCGCAGTTATCTGAGCCACTGCCTCGGTTCGCAGCCGCGACGGCCCAATTTATTCCGTTCACGTATGAAGGCATCCAGCACCGGACCTAATTCCTCGTGCTTCTCTACAACCAGCTGAATAACGCCGCGCACCGTTTGGGCGGCACCGACTACTAAATCTAATGCATTGTACTCGTGTCTGGCAAGTGACTCGCCCAGGGCTTTCATGGTGGCGGCTTCATCGATTTCTTCGCCAATGGCTCTTCCTGCCAACTGGCTAACGTAATTTTGCGCATCGCGTGCCGTATCAGCCATATGAACGAAATGGAGGATATCATAATACTCGCGCTGGCGTTGTCCGGTTTCCAGTGCTGCGCGGCGCAGACGGGCTCCGTTCTCGACGCGCGAGAGTGCAGTCTGTTCCAATTCTTGGAGGTTGTCCGCTAATTGGCTTAGCGCATCCTGAGTTTCGGGCTGCATGATTGTAGTGTTCTTTTAAGTATAGTATTATAGAATCATTACTTAAAAATATTAAACTTTAATGAAAATCGCCCTCATTCAGCTCACCAGCGGCAGCGACATCGCCGCCAATATCGCCAGAATCGAGGCAATGGTAGCCGATGCGGCAGGGCAGGGGGCGCAACTCGTGGTGCTTCCCGAGAATGCCTTTTATATGCGCGCCGAGGGCGAAGCGCCCCCGCCACAATACACACAGGAGCAACACCCGGGCGTGAAGGCGGCGGCGGAGATGGCCGGGCGGCATGGCATCTGGCTGCTGGCAGGGAGCGTGGCGATCAGCGCTGGCGAGGGGCAGAAAACGTATAACCGTTCTCTCTTGTGCAATCCCAAAGGCGACATCGTCGCGCAGTACGATAAAATCCATCTTTTCGATGTCGAGATCGGCGACGGGCAGACTTACCGCGAATCAGCGCGCATCCTGCCCGGTGACAAGGCGGTGGTGGCATCCATTTCTCCCTCCCCCGTTCGGGGGGAGGGCCGGGGAGGGGGTGAGTCCGGCTCCGGAGCAAATGGC
>JAGWLJ010000183.1 GCA_028873275.1 Pseudomonadota bacterium | reverse complement strand
TTGATCAGCGCCGTGCAATGCGGCATTTCAGCCTGTATCCGCTGCATCAGCGGCGCGATGCCGGCGCTGTCGGCCAGATCCTGCGCGAAGATGCGGCAGCCGGCGCCAAGCTCTTTTTGCAGCGTGCGGGCCTCGTTTTCGGAGTGGTTGTAATGCAGCGCGATATCATACCCATGCCGGGCAAAATCCCGCGCCAGCGCCGCGCCGATGCGTTTTGCGCCGCCGGTGATGATGACGGCCTGACGGGCGCTCATGCGTTCTTCTGGGCCAGGAAGCGGCTGCCCGGCTTGACGGCGGGAATAGTTTTCAGCTCGTCCGGCAGGCTTTCCGGCTTATAGGTGGGGATATCCAGCCTGAGCAGCGAGATCAGCGGCAGGGTGAGGGTGACGTCGTTCTGGGCGCGGCGGTCGATCAGGCTGGCCACGGCCAGCGGCTCCGCGCCGTATTCCCGGATGCAGGCCACGGTTTCCATCGAGGATTTCCCGGTGGTCACCACATCCTCGACGATCAGCACGCGCTGGCCTTTTTCCAGCCCGAATCCGCGCCTGAGCGTGAACACCCCGTCGACGCGCTCGCAGAAAACGGCAGGAACGCCCAGTTGCCGCCCCATCTCATAGCCGACCACCACGCCGCCCATGGCCGGGGAAACGATGATGTCGATGGCCGGGACCGCCGCTTTGACTTTAGCCGCCAGCTCGCGGCACAGGCGCTCGCCGCGCGAGGCTTCCATCAGCACGCGCGCGCATTGCAGGTAGGTGGCGCTGTGCAGGCCGGAGGAGAGGACGAAATGGCCGCTGAGCATAGCGCCGGCATCCTTGAATTCCTGCATGATCTGCTGCTCGTTCATAGCTACTCCAGTGCAATATTGTCGATCAGCCGCGTCGCGCCCAGCCAGGCGGCGGCCAGCAGCCGCGCCGGCGGTTCGAAGCGCTCCATTGGCTCCAGCGTGTCCTCCCGGCGCAACTCCAGATAGTCTACTCTGAACCCGCTTTTGTTCAATGCCGCCGTGCCCTGCGCCAGCGCGGCGGCTACCGGCAGCTGGTCGTGCGTGATGGCGGCCCCCACATGGTTCAGCACTTCATAGATCATCGGGGCGATGGCGCGTTCCTGCGGCGAGAGATAGGCATTGCGGGAGGACAGGGCCAGCCCGTCTTTCTCGCGCACGGTCGCCGCGCCGACGATCTCCACCGGGATATCGAGATCGGCCACCAGCCGCTGGATAACGCAGAGCTGCTGGTAATCCTTCTCGCCGAATATGGCCACGTGCGGCAGCACGCGCAGCAGCAGTTTCGTCACCACCGTCGCCACGCCGTCGAAATGTCCCGTCCTGGTCTTGCCTTCCAGTATGGTGCCCAGCTCTCCTGTCGATACCGCCGTCGAAAATCCCTCCGGATAGAGGTCCTCCGGCGGCGGCGCATAAACCACTGCCGCGCCGGCTTCTTCCGCCTTGCGGATGTCCGCCTCCACCATGCGGGGATATTTGCTGAAATCCTCATTCGGGCCGAACTGCTTCGGATTGACGAAAATGCTGACCACCGCCGCATCAGCTTCTTCCTGCGCCCGCCGGATTAGCGAGAGATGGCCGTCATGCAGCGCGCCCATGGTGGGCACCAGCCCGACGCGCTTGCCATGGCGCGCCAGCAGCGCCAGCGCCTCCTGCAGGCTATCCATATCTCTGGCAATGGTTAATTGCATCCGGCGCGCCTTTGTTTTATATCCATCGGGGAACTGGAGTGTTTAAAGGAATGCCGTCCAAAAAGCAAGCAAGCGCCGCGCCCGATGCATCGCTTCAGGCGCGCTATGACCGCCAGGTAACGGCGGGGTGCATCAAGGATGATGCGGCGCAGCGCAACGTGCTGGCCCTGCTGGAGGATCTTGCCGGCGGGCTGGGACAGAAATCGCTGGCCCGCCTGTTCAGGAAGCCGGAGGCGCGGCGCGGGCTTTATATCTGGGGCAATGTCGGCCGCGGCAAGTCGATGCTGATGGAGATGTTCTTCGAGGCCGTGCCGCTGGAAAAAAAGCGCCGCGTGCATTTCCATGCCTTCATGCAAGAGGTGCATGCGCGCATCCACCGCCTGCGGCAGGAGGGGCGCGGCGACCCGGTGGCGCTGCTGGCGCAGCAGCTGGCGCAGGAGGCTTCGCTGCTTTGCTTCGACGAATTACAGGCTACGGATGTCGCCGATGCCACGCTGCTTTACCGCCTGTTTTCCGGCCTGTTCGAAGCGGAGGTGGTGGTCGTCAGCACCTCGAACCACCCGCCGGCCAACCTTTATACCGGGGGCGTGCAGCGCGAGCGCTTTGCCAAGTTCATCACGCTGATCGAGGAGAAAATGCAGGTGGCGGCTCTTTCAAGCCCCGCCGATTACCGGCAGATGCAGATGAAAAGCCTCGAGCAGGTGTATTTTTATCCGCTGGGCGCGGCGGCGGAGGCCTTCGTCGCCGGCGTCATCGAGCGCATCTGTGCCAGCTCCAAGCCGAAGTCGGATACGCTGGCCGTGCATGGCCGTACCACGATGTTTTCGCTGTATGACGAATCGATCGGCCGCTTCACTTTTCGCGAATTATGTGAAAGCGCCCTGGGACCGGCCGATTACCTGGCGCTGGCCGGGCGGCTCGATACGCTGATCCTGACCAATATCCCCAGGCTTTCCCCGGAAAAGCGCAATGAGGCGAAGCGCTTCGTGACCTTGATCGATGCGCTGTATGAGCATAAGGTGAAGCTGATCGCCACGGCCGCCGCGCCGCCGCAGGAGCTGTACAGCGAGGGCGACGGAACATTCGAATTCCAGCGAACGGTGTCGAGACTGGTGGAAATGCAGTCACAGCAATATATGCAGAAATGATATGAGCCAATCCCTCCGCCTTATCCTCGCCCAGCCACGCGGTTTCTGCGCCGGGGTGGACCGCGCTATCGAAATTGTCGAGCGGGCGCTGGCCATTTACGGGCCTCCGGTTTATGTGCGGCATGAGATCGTGCATAACAAATGGGTGGTGGAGGATTTACGCGCCAAGGGGGTGGTATTCGTCGGCGAGATCAATGAAATTCCTGACGGCGCCATAACTGTATTTTCTGCGCATGGAATTTCCGAAAAAATAGAAAGCCAGGCCCGGTTGCGCGAATTGCCGGTAATCGACGCCACCTGCCCGCTGGTGACCAAGGTGCACAAGGAGGCGCAGCGCTACGAAGCGGAAGGGCGCGAGATCATCCTGATCGGCCATGAAGGGCACCCGGAGGTGGAAGGCACCAGCGGGAGGGTGAAGAACGGCGTGTTTCTGGTGCAGGACGTGGCGGATGTGGCGCGCCTGCAGGTGAAAAACCCCGACCGGCTGGCCTATGTGACGCAAACCACCCTCAGCGTTGACGATACCAAGGACCTCATCACAGCGCTGAAAACGCGCTTTCCCTCCATCGCCGGGCCTGAATTGCGCGATATCTGCTATGCCACGCAGAACCGTCAGAACGCCGTGCGCGAACTGGCCAGACAGGTGGAGATGATGCTGGTCGTTGGCTCGGCCAACAGCAGCAATTCCAACCGCCTGCGCGATCTTGCGGAGGAGATGGGCGTCCCGGCGCGGCTGATCGACGATGCGAAAAACCTGCAGCCCCAATGGTTTGACGCGGTATCCACCGTGGGCATCACTGCCGGGGCGTCGGCGCCGGAGCATCTGGTTCAGGGGGTGATCGAGGCGATCGGTAAACTGCGCCCGGTGGCCGTCGAAACCATGGCCGGGGAAGCGGAGAATACGCGGTTTAAATTGCCGCCGGAGCTGATGCGCGCGGCCGGTTAGGCGATAATATCGGGGTAGACGATTTGCTCCAGCTTGATAATCTCATCGCGCAGGGCCAGCTTCTTTTTCTTGAGCAGGCTGCG
>JAGWLJ010000182.1 GCA_028873275.1 Pseudomonadota bacterium | reverse complement strand
TCCGGTTCCGGGAGGCCCGCCGTATCCAGTGTAGCGGTCAGCATTTCCTCGGTAATTTCCGAAGAAATCACGCCTTTTTCCACCAGCCGGCGCACGGCGCGCACGATCTCCTGACGGCCGCCATAGGACAGCGCCACGGTCAGGTTAAAAGCGCCGTTATTCGCCGTCATCGCCACCGCGTCGTCGATGCTGGCGCGGATGTCTTTGTCGAGCAGCGCCAGGTCGCCGATGAAGCGAAGGCGCACCTGGTTCTCATGCAGGGTTTGCAGCTCGCGCTCGAGATAATGGCGCAGCAGCTGCATCAGGTCGCTGATTTCGTCAGTGGAGCGCTTCCAGTTCTCCGAGGAAAAGGCGTAAATCGTCAGATAGGAAACACCGGCGTCGCGGCAGGCATTGAGGATAGTGCGCAGGCTGTCCGCCCCCTTTTTATGCCCGGCCGTGCGCGGCAGCCCGCGCCGCTTTGCCCAGCGCCCGTTGCCGTCCATGATGACGGCGATGTGGGCGGGCGGCGAAAGAGGATTCTGGGGCAATGGCTGCAGTTGCAACATAAGAAAAACTCATAACATACAAGCCGCCGGCCACCAAGCACTATGTCTAGGAACGGCCATGCCCTTTGGACGAAGAGATCTGATCCAGCTGGCTTTGCAGATGGCCCACAAGAATCAGCTCTGCGCTGTCCTTTTCCGCCGTTTCACGCACCATATCAATCACCCGGCGGAGATGTCCCAGCGTGCTTTGCCCGGCAAGCTCATCAAAATTCGCCTGCTCCCGATCGACCAACTGCAGGAAATATTCCGTTCCATTCAATACCTGCCGCACTGTTATCTGGCTGTCGGAATAGAGCGTATCCTCTAAGAATTCCGAGCCAAGGATAGTCTTTAAATTTTCGATGGTGCTGGCAATCTCAGAAGTGGCCGGTGTACGGAAAACCGGGAGCTTTCCTGCCGCAGACGAAGTAAGCCTGGTCACGAAATATCCTGCCTTTCCTGATGTTGATACATCGTCTTCTACGTATCCTACCGCTTCTTCCGGGGCGGGCGGGCTATAATCCCTTTTCACCGCTTCCAGGCTTTTTCTTACAGAATCTAAAAATGCCAGCATCGGGTCGGCTTCGTGTTTGAATCTTTCCTCGTTCATCCGCACATAGATCGTATTTTCATTGACATCCGCGCGACCGTAGATGGGAAGCTCTCCCTGCGTTGGCGCAGGATCATCCGCTTTCTCGCTGAGCTTGCCCGCAATCAGAGAGCGTACAGCTTCTATGGTTGCCCTATCCGGTCCCGCGACGACGTTAACGAAAGCGCCTTTCTCATCGCGGGAATCCTTCAAAAAGACTTCAACGTCGCATCCACCAATATCGATATGAAAATCCGGCTGGTCAGCGGCGGAAGCGGTTTGCAAGGGTGTGCGGCGGGACGGCGGGGCGGCAGCAGGCATACGTACTCCATTAGGGTGCATTTATTAATGGAGCGCACTATATTATTTAATATTTAGTAAGCAAGTACTTATTATCCTAAAATATCCTTCTCCTTCGCCGCCAGCGCCTCATCGATTTTCTTGATGAACTCATCGGTAAGCTTCTGGATATCGCCTTCGCGTTTTTTGTGTTCGTCCTTGGAGATATCGCCGTCTTTCTCCATTTTCTTAAGCGCGTCCATGCCGTCGCGGCGGACGTTGCGTACGGAGACCTTGCCCTCCTCGGCGTATTTGCCGGCGATTTTGGACAGTTCCTTGCGGCGCTCCTGCGACAGGCCCGGGATAGGCACGCGCACCAGTTGCCCGTCAGCGATGGCGTTGACGCCGAGCCCGGCGGCGTTGATGGCCTTCTCGACCGACTTCACCACGCCCTTGTCCCACACCTGCACCGAGAGCATATGTGCTTCCGGTACGCTGATGGTCGCCACCTGGGAAATGGGCATCATGCTGCCATAGGCGTCGACCTGGATGTGCTCCAGCAGGGCGGCATTGGCGCGCCCGGTGCGCAATCCCCCGAATTCCTGGTGAAGGCTCTTGAGCGCCCCTTCCATGCGGCGGCGCAGTTCATTGATGTCAGCGGTCATATTATTTTCCTTTGTCAGTAATCACCGTAAACTTCCCCTTGCCGCATATGGCCTGTGCGATGGCGTCCTTGCTGTGCAGCGAGAAGACCATGATGGGAATTTTGTTTTCGCGGGCCAGCGAGATGGCCGACTGGTCCATGACTTTCAGGTCGCGCACCAGCACCTCATGATAGGAAAGCGTCTTCAAATGCTCCGCTTTCTTATCCTTGCGCGGATCGGCGGAATACACGCCGTCCACCTGCGTGCCCTTCATCAGCAGATCGCAGCCCATTTCATTGGCACGCAGCGCGGCGGCGGTGTCGGTCGTGAAGAACGGGTTGCCGGTGCCGGCGGCGAAGATGACGACACGGCCGCGCTCCATATGGCGCATGGCGCGGCGGCGCACATAGGGTTCGCAGATCTGCATCATGTTGATGGCGGAGAGCACGCGCGTATCCAGTCCGATGCGCTCGAGGTTATTCTGAATGGCCAGCGCGTTGAGCACGGTGGCAAGCATCCCCATGTAATCGGCGCTGGCGCGCTCCATGCCGGAATTGGCCCCCTCGATGCCGCGGAAAATGTTTCCCCCGCCGACGACGAGGCACAGCTCCACGCCAATATCCACCGCGCTTTTGATATCGCGGCAGATCCGCTCGATGGTTTTCGGATCCTGCCCGTAGGCGCGGTCGCCCATCAGCGCCTCGCCGGATATTTTCAGCAGAACGCGGCGGTATAGGGGTTTGGAGGAAACCTTGTTTTTCATATGCGTGCTCATGGTTCTCCTGTGTATCGCAATTTTTCCGTTTCAGCAAAAGATTTTATGGAATTTTCGAGGGCGGGAAGGCAAGGCAGGGCGATTTCGGCAATGGCGTACAGGATAATGAAATAATAGGGATAATAGTAGCGATCCTCCCACCAGGCCGGGAAAATGGAAAACCGCACCAGGAAAACATTCCACACCACCCACAGCAGCAGGACGAACATGGCGCTTCCGGGGCGGGTGCGCCAATGGGTAAACGAGACGGCCAGCGATGCAATTAGAAGCCATTGCAGCCGCCCGTTATGGAAAATATGCCCAAATCCGTGACGCACGATATCGAGATAGCGCCCCAGCCCGAACACCGCCTCTGTATCGGCCGGATAGCGCGTTCTATGGATGAAGGTATAAAAGAACAGCGATTTCCAGCCGTAATTGCCGGCCAGAGCGTTGACTATCAGGTAGAGCAGAACGGCGGCAGCCGCAAATCCCAGCCCCTGGCGGCGTGTTAATCGGTACCCATCATCGGCGGCGAAGGTGAAAAACAGGGTCAGCGCCACCGACAACAGCAAGGTATCGGGCCGCGCCAGCTGCGCCAGGATAAAGCACAGGGCAAATCCTGGGAAGGAGCGCCGGTAAATCCACAGGCAACAGGCAGCAAGAGAAAAAGCGATGCACAGCGTATCGGGCGTTGACAGGGCGGCAACCACCGTGACCGGCCAGGGATTCACCGCCGAGAATACTCCCGCCACCGCCCACCAGGCGGCCGCATCCATCTTGCCCGGGATGAACAGAAAACAGACCAGCCCGATCCCCAGAAACCCGAGAATGGACAGCACCCAGGTCGCTTTCGCCATGGGTATCCCCAGCGCATGCAGCAGCCAGATGCCGCCGGTATAGAGCGGCTTGATGCTATAGAGCGGCAGCTGCTGGTAAAAAGCGTCCGAGCGGTTGGAAAGAATGTTTTCGTAGCGGTGGTGATAATAGGCTTCGGGAGGATAGACCGCGCGAATATCCTCCATCGTGTCGTCGTAAATTTCCTGCAGGTCGCCGCCGGAATAGGATTCGGCCACGCC
>JAGWLJ010000181.1 GCA_028873275.1 Pseudomonadota bacterium | reverse complement strand
TTTCTGCCGCAGACAGGCCGGCCGGGGCGGCAACCGAAAGGGAATGGGACTCGTATTGCCTTGGCTGCGCATGTTCTGCAGGCGCATGTTCGGGGAAGCGCTCATCCTCTTCCAGCCTTTCGATGTGGCGAGAGATTTCCATGAGATGATTATACGCGGACCATTGATCTGCACTGAGGCAGGCGTTGAAATGATGCTGTGCCTTGTCGCATGCTTCCCTCACCAGTTCGCGATCATCCAGTGGAGTTGAGGGAGAATGGAGTTTCTCCTCCAGTGTTTTCCATGCGTCGTAAAGCGGTCGTTGTTTGGCGGTGTCGAGCGTGTCTGCGAACTGCTGCCATTGCCGGCGGATATCCGCTTTCAGCGCATCGGGGTCGTCGCGGAAATGCGTCGTGATTTCCATCAAGGGAGGATTTTCACGATGGATAGCAGTCGTAAACGCGTTCCATCCGCCGGCTTTCGCTTGGTCGTAGAAGTCGAGGATAAGCCGGAACGCCGTTTCTTCCAGGGTCATGCCGGTTCGGAGGATAGGCGGGAAAATTACCGCGAATAGAATTCGATGACGAAATTCGGCTGCATGACGACCGGGTAGGGCACCTCGGCCAGCTTGGGCACGCGCACGAATTTGGCTTTCAGCTCTTTATTGTCGAACTCGATATATTCCGGCACGCTGCGCTCGGGATTCTGCACGGTTTCCAGCACGACGGTCAGCTGCTTGGATTTCTCGCGCACTTCGATGAGGTCGCCTTCCTGCACCTGGTAGCTCGGAATGTTGACCTTTTTGCCGTTGACGCGGATATGGCCGTGGCTGACAAACTGGCGGGCGGCGAACGGCGTCGGCACCAGCCCCATGCGGTAGATTACCGTGTCGAGGCGGCTTTCCAGGATGCCGATCAGGTTTTCGCCGGTGTCGCCCTTGCGGCGCGAGGCTTCGAGATAGATGCGGCGGAACTGGCGCTCGGTGATGTTGCCGTAATAGCCGCGCAGTTTCTGCTTTTCGCGCAGCTGCGTGCCGTAATCGGAGGTTTTGCGGCGCTTGGCGGCGCCGTGCTGGCCGGGGGCGTATCCGCGCTTGTTGAAGGGGTCCTTGGCGTTGCCCCAGAGGCTGGCGCCCAGGCGGCGGCTGATCTTGTATTTGGCGTTGGTACGTTTCGTCACGTGCTCTTCCTAAAGTCGCAAAAAGTGATAGGGAGGCGCACTATACAAAGAAAAACGCCGCTGTCAAATGGAGATTGGGATGAAAACCGGTCAGGCGCGTGAGCCGAAAATAGGCTCGGCCGCGGTATCTTTCGCTTTCTCATTAAGCGATTGAATATGTTCGGAAGGAACAGCCATCATTTCCGGGTTAACGGTGGGGTTTTCGACTGCCTGAGCCATGTTGGGCCGAAAGCGTTGCACCATGGGCCCATTGGTGATCGGCTGCATTCCCATCATCGTAGGGGCACCGATCATGGGCTGCTGCGGCGCGCCGAAATCCAGCACGGGCGGAATCTCAGGGTCCAGCTGTGGCATGTCGCTGATTTTATTGGGGTCGAAGCGGCGGCTTTTGCGCGTGCTGCTGGCGAGATAGGCCAGTGCGCCCAGGGCGGCCGTTCCTATGGCCAGCACGGCGGCCGGTTTTTTCAGGGGATGCAATATACCGGAAGCTGTACCGGTGACGGCCCCCACAGAAGTGCCTACCTTTCCTGCAACACTGTTGGTAGCACTGCCGGCAGCGCTACCCGCTTTTCCCCACTGGCTTTTGAACCAGTCAACAATACCTGTATGAGTATCTCTAAATGCCATGAATTAAACTCCTTACGCTCCCAGTTCCTTGGGCTTGGCGGCAGCGGCCTGCTGCTGGACCACGCTGGCGCTGTGCGGCCCGAATACGGGCTTGTCGTGTTTATGATGCGCATGCGTTTCCGGCTTATGCGCTTCCTGCACCATCTGGGCTTTCGCTTCTTCGCTGCCCTTCTGATAGGCGGCCTGCAGCGCCTGCGGCAGGGCTTCCTGCATTTTGGCCTGCGCCTGCATGGCGCCCTGCTGGAAGGCCATGTCGTACACCTGCGGCATTTCCGAGATGACGCGGTCGTTGACCTGCTTTTCCATGGCGTTCTGGCGCGCGCCCGTCGCCTTGTCCATGGCGGCCTGGTAAGCGGAATTCTCGGCGCTGATGCGGCTGCCGCCTCTGGCAAGGCCGATAAGCGCGCCGATGCCGGCCAGCCCGCCGGTGACCGGGTAGGCCACCGCGCTCGTCGCAAGTCCGCCGGCCGCGCCCAATACTGCACCTGTTCCCACCGATACGATAGGAATAAAGAAGGCTCCCACTGCACCCAGCGCGATACCGGCAAGGGTCAGCAGCGCCGCGCCGAACAGAGCCCCCTTCGCCCCTTCCCATAGTCCTGTGAGCACAGTACTCGGAATATCGTGTTTGATCGGATCGGCCATAAATTATCCTGTTTTCAGCCTTTTATGCTTTCACCACGCTGTCATTATGCCATAACCGGCCGGAGTGACAAGTTAAGGTTTTGTTACAATGCCTATCCCAGCCCCTGGCCCGCTCCGCGGTTGCCCGCGCCAAGCGCTGCGTTGGGGTTGATCCCGAGCGCTCCCATCTGCCGCGCCATGGCGGCATATTGCCGGTCGCGCTGCTGCGCCAGCAGTATATTGCGCTGCTGGCGGTGAGCCAGGTTATCATATTGAGCAATTCTGTCTTCTTCCCGTTCATCCGCCGCCTGCCCCATTGTCGTAAGCCCCATGGCGGCTCCTGCTATTGCAGCGGCTGCTCCAAACCATGTTGCACCGGTGACGGCTGCCGATGCCACCATTCCCATCATACTTGAGGCAGCGCTTGTGCTGAAAAGGCTTACGATAGAAGCGCCGGTTCCTAAAAAGAGTCCCGGAACGAATGCAAACAGAACCGCTCCTATGATTGCTCCCACAACGGCATATTTTATAGCTTTGCCGATTACATGTTTTGTCTGTTCCCATCCGCGTTCGGCAGGAGTAAGTGCCGCCGGATGCGCTGGGGGTTGATCTATTTCACCTGAATTCATGGCATTTTCCTTTTATACCTTATCCTTACTATCTCATATTGCCCGCCGCCCGGCAAATTAAGGTTTTATGACAATGGCATTGCCAAAGGTGACGGGATGGGCTAAAAAGAGCTAACCCATTGGCAGAGAAAGGATAACTCTTTGAAATCCGCCGTTATTGTTTTCCCCGGATCCAATTGTGACCGCGACGTGCAGACGGTATTGGCAGCCACCGGCCTGAACCCGGTGATGGTCTGGCACCGGGATTCCAGCCTTCCCAAGGTCGACCTGGTGGTGCTGCCGGGCGGGTTTTCCTATGGCGATTACCTGCGCTCGGGCGCCATGGCGGCCCACTCGCCCATCATGCGCGAAGTCAAGGCGCATGCCGAACGCGGCGGGCGGGTGCTCGGCATCTGCAACGGCTTCCAGATTTTGACCGAAACCGGCCTGCTGCCCGGTGTGCTGATGCGCAACGCGAAGCTGAAATTCCTCTGCCGCGAAGTGCAGCTGAAAGTGGAAATCACCGCCACGCCGTTTACGCGCCACTACCAAAAAGGGCAGCTCATTAACGTGCCCATCGCACATCACGACGGCAATTATTTTGCTGATAGCGATACGCTGAAATCGCTGCAGGACAACGATCAGATCGTCTTCACCTATCTCGACAATCCCAATGGCTCGCAGCTCGATATCGCCGGCATCTGCAATAAAGAAAAAAACGTGCTGGGCATGATGCCGCATCCCGAGCGCCACGCCGAAGCGATGCTGGGCGGGGCGGATGGTAAGATGATGTTTGAGGGACTGGCAGCCTAAGCCGCAATACCGTCGAGGAACAGCTTCACCTGCTGGTTCAGCAG
>JAGWLJ010000180.1 GCA_028873275.1 Pseudomonadota bacterium | reverse complement strand
AACCGTCATTGGACGGGCGAATGAACCGACTTAAGTCGATGCGCTTGTTGCCATAAGGGGCGAGCCCCATCACCTTGAATTCATCTTCCCCAGCATCAAAGCCGATATAGGAGGTCAGCGCGGCATAAAAATTACCCAGCGAATGTTCGCTGTCGCGGGTTTCCATTACTTTGATGCCGTCGCTGCGGCTGGCAGTGGCGAAGGAGGCGCTCAGGCGGTCGCCATAGGCGTCCCAAGAGATGCACATGGCATCCTCGAAGCCGGAGCAGTAATAGGCGGAGGCCAGATGCGCCATCTGGTGGTTGATCATGCGGATTTCGGGGCAGTGGCCAAAATAATGGCGCATATAGCTCTGGATGCGCGCTGGCATGTCCTCATAGGTCTCACCCGGATGAGCCAGGATATCGACATCCTTAATGGAAATGCCTCCCTCCTTGAGGCAGGCGGCGATGCTGCGGATAGGCAGGTAGGCGCGCGGCGACTTGATGCGGATCAGCCGCTCCTCCTCGATGACGGCGACGATTTTTCCGTCCATGATCAGCGCCGCTCCGGGGTCGTGCTGCCCGATGGTGACGCCGCTATGAATGCCCAGTATATTCATATTATTTTTCTCAAGTTAGGAATTAGTCCTATAATGCATAACCGGCGGCAAGAAAAGTAACTTGTTTGATAAGGATAAGTTTAACAGCATGCTTTGGTTTTTATTGAAAAACATTGCTTTCTTGTTTTGCGTCAGTATAGATAGCAGTTTGCAAATTAGGCGCATGCGATGAAACTGGTCAAACCTGCCACACTGCCTGACAGCCGTCCTTCTACGACGCAGAAGATCGTGACTGTTGAAGCGCTGGCTTCGCTGGTGCAATCGCTCAAGGCATCCGGAAAAACGGTGATACAGGCGCACGGCACGTTCGACCTGCTGCATCTGGGCCACGTCAAGCATCTGGAAGCGGCCCGCAAGCATGCCGATGTGCTGGTGGTCACTCTGACGGCCGATGCCTATGTCAATAAAGGCCCCAACCGGCCGGTGTTCAAGGAATACCTGCGTGCCGAAATGCTGGCGGCGCTTGAGGTGGTGGATTATGTCGCCATCAATTACCATGCCGATGCCGTGCCGGCCATCCGCAAGATCCGTCCCGATTTTTACGCCAAGGGGCAGGATTACATCAATCCCGAGGGCGATATCACCGGCAAGATCACCGAGGAGCGGCTGGCTATCGAGGAGGCCGGCGGAAAGATCGTTTTCACCGAGGAAATGACCTTCAGCTCCACTGAGCTGCTCAACCGCAATTTCAATATCTACGAGCCGCATCTGCGCACGCATCTGGAGGGCATGCGCGAGGAGGGGGCGCTCATCAAGCTGCAGGAGCTGATCGAGAGCGTGAAGGACATGCGCGTGCTGGTGATCGGCGATGCCATTATCGACGAGTATCATTACGTGCTACCCATGGGCAAATCGGCCAAGGAGCACATGATCGCCACACGCTACCAGGACCGCGAGCAGTTCGCCGGCGGCGTGTTCGCCACGGCCAATCACATATCCTCCTTCTGCAAGCAGGTGGAAGTGATTACTGCCCTGGGCGGCCGTGACGATTACAGCGATTTCCTGCGCGAGCGCCTGAGCCCCAACGTCAAGCTGACCGCCATCACCCGCCCGGACGTGCCGACCACGCGCAAGCGCCGCTTCGTCGATCCCACCTACATGCGCAAGCTGTTCGAAGTCTATTTCATGGACGACGAGCCGCTGGTGAAGGAAGCGGAAAATGCCCTGAATGACGCCATCGCCCGGCGCATCGGCGAATATGATGTGGTGATCGCCAACGATTTCGGCCATGGGCTGATCGGACAATCCACCGTGGCGCTGCTGTGCAGCGAGGCGCGCTTCCTGGCGGTCAACAGCCAGAGCAATAGCGCCAATATGGGCTATAACCTCATCCACAAATATCCGCGTGCTGATTATGTGTCCATCGATGCGCCGGAGGCCCGGCTGGCGGTGACCGATAAGATCAGTCCCATCGAAACGGTGATCAGCAAGCTGCTGCCGGAGCGTATCGCCTGCTCGAAATTCATCATTACCCATGGCAAGCACGGCTGCATCACCCATGAGCGCGGCGATATTGTGCATACCATTCCGGCGCTGACCAAATCGGTGGTGGATACGGTGGGAGCGGGCGATGCTTTCCTTGCTGTGACCGCGCCGCTGGTGGCCAAAGGTGCGCCGCTGAACCAGGTGGGATTCGTTGGCAATATAGCCGGCGCCCTGAAGGTTGCCATTATAGGCCATCAGCGCTCCGTAAACAAAATCGATGTGCTGAAATCCTTGGCGGCGCTGCTCAAATAGGCTATAGTAAACGCCCTTTAACCCGGAATAGCCGCATGGACAGCAGAATACAACGGTATTTCAACGTATTGGGCAATCTTCCCCTGGCTACGCAGGTCACCGACCGGCAAGGCAAGCCCATGCCGCTGGAAAAAGCCTTTACAGAGATTACTGCGCGTATGCGTCAGGCGCACACGCAGGGCAACACGCTGCTCTTCATCGGCAACGGCGGCAGCGCCGCCATCGCCAGCCATATGGCCAACGATTTTTCGAAAAACGGCGGCCTGCGCGCCATGGCGTTCAACGATGGCGTCGTGCTGACCTGCCTCAGCAATGATCTTGGCTATGAAAATGTTTTCGCCCGCCAGATGGAGATGCATGCCCGCCCCGGCGACGTGCTGGTCGCCATCAGCAGCTCCGGCAAATCGCCCAATATCATCAAGGCGGTGGACGAAGCCCGTGCCCGCGGCTGCTATATCGTTACCTTAAGCGGCTTCGCGTTCGGCAACCCGCTGCGGACGTTTGGTGACTGCAACCTGTATGTCAACTCTGGCGAATACGGTTTCGTGGAGATCACGCACCTGGCGCTGTGCCATGCCATCCTCGACCTGCATATGGGCTGGGGCGAGAAAATAGAAGAAGAGCAGAAGGCGCTGGCCTCCTAGCGTTGTACACCCGATTCAAGCGCGGCAACGAGTCTGCCGGCGCGGAGCCGGAGCTCATGCGTTATCCAGGCATCATTATCTCGCAGCCTGGTTTCTGCGAAGGCTTTCAGCTGTGAAATGGCGGAGGGAGTCGCCGGCCGGATTTTTTCAAGCGCTTCGATCGCTTCACTTCGCGGCCTTTGTTCGGTTTTCTCATCTTTCAGTATTCGGATTAGTGCAGGGGTGGCGGCTTCCGCCGCTTTGCCGATTTTTCCCAGACTCCAGGCGGCGTACCATTGGCGGGCATCGGATTGTTCAAGCATGTCCATCAGCAGCGGCACGGCGTCTTTTGCCTCCGGGCCGATTTTTCCTAGTGCCCAGATGGCTTTCAACGCCACCTCGACCTGCTGATCCTGAGCTGCGGCGATCAATTGCGGAACCGCCTCTTTTGCAGGGGATTCCAGAAGAATCAATGTTTCCGCCGCCCTTTTCCGAACGCTGGGTTCCTGGTCTTTGAGGCCAGCAATCAGCGCTTTTGCCAGCAGCGGGTCCTGCGGGGCGATTTTTTCCATGGTCCACAGCGCATATTCCCTTACCGGGACGTGCGAATCATTGACGGCCGCTTCCATGACCTGAGGCAAGGCATTTTTCGCTCTCGGGCCAATCCCTCCGATTGCCCAGATAGCCTTTCTTCTGACGTCCTCATGATCATCTTTAAGAGCGGTGATTAACCCCGGCAATATCGCTTTCACTTCCGGGTCTGAAAGGGTTATTCCATTGCTGGTTGCTAAAAATCTAAATTCCTCTGCCGCTTGCGTTCTGACCACAGCCTGCTTGTCCTGAAGGCCAGCCATCAATATTTGCAGGGTGCTGTCCGCTTGCGGCGCAATCTTTCCAAGCGCGCCCAGGATTTTTGCCCGCATCTGCGC
>JAGWLJ010000179.1 GCA_028873275.1 Pseudomonadota bacterium | reverse complement strand
AGAAATGCGATCCATAATCTCCTCCGTTCATAGGGGTGATCGCAGCATACTGCCCTTCCGCGGATAAATATGCCACGCTCACCGGTTATCAGCGCCGTAAGCAAAACATAAACATTTGGCCCCCATATCCATAAAAGCCTTATAACCTGTGATATTGACCCAGTAGTGATGTGGCGGTAGGGTGCCGGCTATGAAGATCACCCTGCTCGACAATTACGACAGTTTTACCTACAACCTGCTGCATTACATCGGGGAACTGGGCGCTGACGTATCGGTCTGCCGCAACGATGCCATCAGCGCCGACGAACTTATCGCGCAGAAGCCGAACGGCATCGTCATCTCGCCCGGCCCGGGAACGCCCAGCCAGTCAGGCATCTGCCTGGAGCTTGTCCGCAAGGCCTCGGGAAAAATTCCCATTCTCGGCGTATGCCTCGGCCATCAGGCCATCGGTGAAGCCTTCGGTGGAAAAATTATCCGCGCGCCCAAGCCCATGCATGGGAAGGTCAGCGCCATTTATCACGAAGGCCGCAGCGTCTTTAAAGGCCTGCCGATTCCCTTCAATGCCACGCGCTATCATTCCCTGGTCGTGGAACGCTCCAGCCTGCCCGATTGCCTCGAGGTGACCGCCATCACCGCCGATGATGGCCTGATCATGGGGCTGGCGCATAAATCGCATAATACGCATGGCGTGCAGTTCCATCCGGAGAGCATCGCCTCCGAGCAGGGGCATGAGCTGATCAGAAATTTTCTGGATTTGATCTGACCATGACCGTTATGCTTGAAATCCTCGCTCTGCTCGCCGAGGGAAAACCTCTACCTTACGACACGGCGGTGCGGGCCTTCCAGATCATCATGAACGGCGGTGCGACGCCGGCGCAGATGGGGGCCTTCCTTACGGCCCTGCGCGTCAGAGGCGAAAGCGTCGATGAAATCACGGCAGGCGCCACCGCCATGCGCGTCAAGGCGCAGCCCATCAAAGCGCCACCCGGCGCCATCGACACCTGCGGCACCGGCGGCGACGGCAAACACAGCTATAATATCTCCACCGCCGTCGCCTTGGTGCTGGCGGCCTGCGGCCTGCCGGTGGCCAAGCACGGCAATCGCTCGGTCTCCTCGATGTCCGGCTCAGCCGATGTGCTGGCGGTGCTGGGCGTCAAGGTAGACGCCGAGATCCCGGTGCTGGAGCGCTGCCTGAGAGAATGCAATATCTGCTTCCTTTTAGCCCCACGCTTCCACCCGGCCATGCGGCATGTCGCACCGGTACGGCAGGAGCTGGGATTCCGCACCGTTTTCAACCTGCTCGGCCCCCTGTCCAACCCTGCCGCTCCCGCCTACCAGCTGCTTGGCGTGTATTCGGAAGCCTGGGTGGAAAAATTGGCGCAGGCATTGAAATCTCTCGGCGCGCAGGCCGCCTGGGTCGTGCATGGCAGCGATGGCATGGACGAGTTGACCCTCTCCGGTCCGTCGAAAGTGGCGGAACTGAAAAACGGGGAGATACGCTGCTTCGAAGTTACGCCGGAGGATGCCGGGTTGGCGTCCTCACCCATGGAGGAACTGAAAGGCCGCACACCGGAATACAATGCCGAAGCATTGCTCAAGGCCCTGTCCGGTGTAGAAAACGCTTACCGCCACGCGGTGGTGTACAATGCCGCCGCCGGGCTGCTGATCGCCCAAAAAGCGAAAGACTTGAAAGAAGGCGCCGCCATGGCCAGGGATGCCATAGATTCTGGCCAGGCGCACGGCGTGCTCAAAAAGCTGGTCGAACTTAGCAATGGGCGCGCATGATCGATACCCTCGCCGCCATTCTTACCGCCAAGCGTGAGCATGTCCTGAAGCGCAAGGCGGCATTCCCCGAAGGCCGCCTGATTGAGCAGGCGCAACGCGCCGCCCCTCCCCGGGGCTTCAGAAAGGCACTGGAGAACAAGATCAGTCAGGGCCAATTCGGCCTGATCGCCGAGATTAAGAAAGCCTCGCCCAGCGGCGGCATTATTCGCGCCGACTTCTACCCGGCGGCACTGGCGCAGGCTTATGAAAAGGGCGGCGCGGCCTGCCTGTCGGTGCTGACCGACGAACCCTATTTCCAGGGGAAAGATGACTACCTGAAAGAAGCGCGCAACGCCGCACCGCTGCCGGCACTTCGCAAGGATTTCATGCTCGACCCTTACCAGATTGTGGAATCCCGCGCATTAGGAGCGGATTGCATCTTGTTGATCATGGCGGCGCTGTCCGATGCGCAGGCGGCGGAGCTGGAAACCGCCGCTTTTAGCCTCGGCATGGACGCGCTGGTCGAGGTGCATGACCGGCAGGAGCTGGATCGGGCGCTCAGGCTGCAATCCACGCTGATCGGCATCAACAACCGCAACCTCAAGACATTACAGGTGGACTTGGCGACGTCGGAAACGCTTGCAAAACATTTGCCCGCGAATATTCTCCCGGTATGCGAAAGTGGCATCCAGACGCATGACGATCTGCGGCGCATGAAAAACGCCGGAATCTCCTGCTTCCTGGTCGGCGAATCGCTGATGCGGCAGGCGGATGTGGCGAAGGCAACCGGGGAATTACTGGGGCAGGAATCATGACTGATTTAATGCAGTATCTGGACTGGCAGGAGCTGAGCGCGCTCCTGTTCTTCGTTTTGTGCTGGGCCGGTTACGCCGGGTACGCCGAGCATGAGAGCCACAGCTCCAACACGCTGCTGGCCGCCACCAACCATTACCGCCACCTGTGGATGCGCGAGATGCTGAAGCGCGACAATCGCAGCGTCGACGCCATCATGGTCGGCAATTTGCAGCGCAGCATCACCTTCTTCGCCAATACCACCATCTTCATCGTAGCCGGCCTTACCACCATGCTGAGCTATCACGACCGCGTCAACGCCATTCTCGTCTACATCCCCTTCTCCAAGCCGATGAACGGCTTCATGTGGGAAGTTAAAATCCTGCTGCTGATCATCATTTTTATTTACGCCTTCTTCAAATACACTTGGTCGCTGCGGCAATATAACTATGCCGGCATTTTCATCGCCGCCGCGCCTTCGCATAAGGAGCCGGATACCGACCGGGAAGCCATCGCCGCCAAGGGCGGCTACCTGATCGGCAACGCAGCGCGTCACTTCAACAACGCCCTGCGCGCCTATTATTTCGGGCTGGCGGCGCTGGCCTGGTTCATCCATCCCTATGCCTTCATGCTGGCCACTGCCTGGGTGGTGTGGGTGACGTACCGACGCGAATACCGTTCGGCCACCCTGCGCAATCTCATGAAATAATGCCCGTCCTCAGAAAAAGCTGGGAAGCCTATGCTTCCCTGCGCTCGCCCATGCCGGAAGCCAGGGATATCGATCCGCAGGAGCTGGTGGACATGTCGGCATATCGTCGCTGCGGCGCGTTGGAAGTCTTTGTCGCCTACGCGCAGGATGATCATATTTTCGATGACAACGGCAGGCCGCTGCCGGTCGATCAGAAAACCTATCAGGCAACACCGCACCAGCGCCGGGTCAATAAATTCGGCAAGGCCTACCGCGATGATGCGAAGCTCTGGCTGCACCGCACCATGGCCGATATCGTCATCGATGCGGCGATTTTCATGCAGAAGGAATATGGCTGGCTAACGCTGCTCTATGACGGGCTGCGCACCGTCGACGGGGCCTACCGCATCTACAGCCATGCCACCGATCAAGACCTGGCCAGCGGCATCCTGGCCGCGCCGGGCTTAAGCGCTCATAACAAAGGCATGGCGGCGGATCTCGTCATGTTCGGCAGAAACGGCAGGCTGGTCGAAATGGGCGGCAATTTCGATCATCTCGACATGAAAACCAACCACCGCAATTATCGCGACCTGCCACCGGAATTATTAGAAAACCGCCGCCGCCGCGAGATAGCCTTCCAGCATGCGGCGCTGAT
>JAGWLJ010000178.1 GCA_028873275.1 Pseudomonadota bacterium | reverse complement strand
AATGAAAGGACAATGGGCGTCGAAGTGATTAATGCCGCATGTGCTGAGAATATTCCATGCGTCATGTATTCGATGAATACCGGCTATGGCATGGAGCCCCGGGATATGGAAAGATTTAACCGCGCTCGCCGGGAAGCAGGCATTCGAACCGCCGGATTTTATCACTACGACAGATTTAATGAAGAAGCGTTTCTGAAAGTGGTGAAAGAGGAAGCCGAAAGGGTTGTGACTTCTGCACAGGTAGAGCGCAAATCGGCGGTATCTCCTGAAGAAGTGCAAAAAACCCGCCAGTCAGGCAGCCGCCATACGCCCGGCTGATTACTCCTTCAATCCCAGCAGACAACTCTCACCCGTCCGGCATTCCTTGACCAGCCGGGCGACCAGCGGCGTCATCAGGAAGCTGGTCTGCAGGCGGATGGGCATCAGCCGGCCGTCGTCGCTGAGCCAGCCGTGCAGCGTCGGTTCCTGCGGATCGTATTCCGCCAGCTCCGAGGGGCTGTAACCGGCCAGCGGCTTGCGGCGCAGCCCCACCTGGACGACGTTGACCTGCCCGCTGCCGTAGGCCAGCGTTTTTTCGCCTTCCATCGTCACGTCGACCCCGGTCAGCCGGTTGCCGTCATACATATGCAGGGAAAATCCGGGCTTCCCGGCCTTGCGCGCCTCGAACACCCCGCGGCGGATATGGATCAGCAGGCTCAAGGGATCGCTGGTATCCTTTTTCATCGACTGCGGCACGGGGATATCGTCTTTGCGCCGGGGCGGCTTCTGCTCCTCTTCGTGGATCTCGCCGTTCCTGCTGACCAGCCGCACGTAATGTTTTTTCTTGCGCGTCTGGTAATGGCTCTCGTAATGAACCTGCGGGTAGATGAACCCATGCCCGCTGCCCTGCACCTCGGTGTGGCTGGTATGCCGGACGAACAGGTTGGCGAGGCCCGCCGACATGATATCGCCGGTAAGGGAGTAGTGATCGGCGTCCTGCTCCAGCTCGACGCCCATGCGCCCCAGCAGGATGCCGCCAAAGGAAAATTCGTAAATCCCTTTGAATTTGACCGGGGTCAAAGCATCTTCGGCATGGGCGTAAGACAATGGTAATATTATGCCGATAATTATAAGGATATTGAATAAGCAGCGGCGCATAACCATATCTATAGACAAATCAGCATAAGGATAACCTATGGATTTTGAAAAATATACCGATAAGTCGAAACAGATCGTGCAGGCCGCACAGGCGCTGGCTCTGCGCTCGGGCCACCAGCGATTCGTGCCGGAGCACGTGCTTTTCGCCCTGCTCGACGACCGCGAGCGCATGGCCGAGCAGCTGATCCGCAGCTGCGGCGGCGATCCGGCCCGCCTGCGCGCCGCCGCCGAGAATGCGCTCAAGGCCATTCCCAAGGTGGAAGGCAGCGGCGCCGGGCAGCTGTTCGTCACGCCCGAGGCGGCGCGTCTGTTCGATTCGGCCGAGCAACTGGCCCACAAGGCGGGCGATGAATACGTCACCGTCGAGCGGCTGCTGCAGGCGCTGGCCATGAGCCAGGGCCCGACGACCAAAATGCTGTCCGACGCCGGGGTGACGCCGCAGAAGCTGGGCGCCGCCATCAACGATATGAGGAAGGGCAGGGCGGCCACCTCCGCCACCGCCGAGGAGCAGTTCGAGGCGCTTAAGAAATACACCAAGGATTTCACCGAGCTGGCCAAAAGCGGCAAGCTCGATCCGGTAATCGGCCGCGATGAGGAAATCCGCCGCACCATGCAGGTGCTGTCGCGCCGCACCAAGAACAACCCGGTGCTGATCGGCGAGCCGGGGGTGGGCAAGACGGCCATCGTCGAGGGGCTGGCGCAGCGCATTGTCAGCGGCGACGTGCCGGAGACGCTCAAGCACAAGCGCCTGCTGGCGCTCGATCTCGGCGCGCTGGTGGCCGGGGCCAAGTTCCGCGGCGAGTTCGAGGAGCGCCTGAAGGCCGTGCTGGCCGAGATTTCGCATGCCGAGGGCGACGTGGTGCTGTTCATCGACGAGCTGCACAACCTGATCGGCGCCGGGCGGGCGGAAGGCTCGATGGATGCCTCCAACCTGCTGAAACCGGCGCTGGCCCGCGGCGAGCTGCACTGCGTTGGCGCCACCACGCTGGACGAATACCGCAAATACATTGAGAAAGACGCCGCCCTGGCGCGGCGCTTCCAGTCGGTGTTCGTCTCGGAGCCGACGGTGGAGGAGACCATCTCCATCCTGCGCGGCCTCAAGGAGAAATACGAGCTGCATCACGGTATCCGTATCACCGATGCCGCCATCGTCTCGGCGGCCACGCTGTCTCATCGCTACATCACCGACCGCTTCCTGCCCGACAAGGCCATCGACCTGATCGACGAGGCGGCGGCGCGGCTGCGCATGGAGGTCGACTCCAAGCCGGAGGAGCTCGATGAGCTGGATCGCCGCATCATTCAGATGAAGATCGAGCGCGAGGCGCTCAAAAAGGAGAAAGATCCGGCCTCGCAGGACCGGCTGCAGAAGCTGGACAAGGAGCTGGCGGTGCTGGAGAAGCAGAGCGCCGACATGACCTCGCGCTGGCGTTCCGAGAAGGCGCAGCTCACCAGCGTGCAGAAGATCAAGGAACAGATCGAGGAGGCGCAGCGCCAGCGGGACATCGCCCAGCGCAAGGGTGACCTCACCAAAGCCGGCGAGATCGTCTACAGCCTGATCCCTAAACTCCAGCAGCAGCTGCAGGACGCTGAGAAGATCACGTCGTCGGCCATGATGAAAGAGGCGGTCACCGCCGAGGACATCGCCGCCATCGTCTCGCGCTGGACGGGAGTTCCGGTCGAGAAAATGCTCGAAGGCGAGCGCGAAAAGCTGCTCAAGATGGAAACTGCTCTGCGCGGCCGTGTGGTGGGGCAGGAGGAGGCGCTGGTAGCGGTCAGCAATGCCGTGCGCCGCGCCCGCGCCGGGTTGCAGGACCCGTCGCGCCCGATCGGTTCTTTCCTGTTCCTCGGGCCGACCGGCGTCGGCAAGACGGAGCTGTGCAAGGCGCTGGCCGAATTTTTATTCGACGACGAATCGGCGCTGCTCAGGATCGACATGTCCGAATACATGGAAAAGCATGCCGTGGCCCGCCTGCTCGGCGCGCCTCCGGGCTATGTCGGCTATGAGGAGGGCGGCACACTGACCGAAGCCGTCCGCCGCCGGCCCTATCAGGTGATATTGTTCGACGAGGTGGAGAAAGCCCACCCGGATGTTTTCAATATCTTATTGCAGGTGCTGGACGATGGCAGGCTGACCGACGGGCAGGGCCGCACGGTTGACTTCCGCAACACCATTATTGTGCTGACCTCCAATCTCGGCTCGGACCATCTGGCGGAATCGAAGGACGGCGAGATTACCGGGCTGGTGCGCGACCATGTCATGCAGGAGGTGCGCCGCGCCTTCCGGCCGGAGTTTTTAAACCGGCTGGACGAGATCATCATCTTCCGCCGGCTCGGGCGCGAGCAGATGGCCTCTATCGTCGATATCCAGGTGGCGCGGCTGGCGCGGCGGCTGGCTGAGCGGCATATCACGCTTACCCTTGACGCCAAGGCGACCAACTGGCTGGCGGAAAGCGGCTACGACCCGGTTTACGGCGCGCGGCCGCTCAAGCGTGTCATCCAGCGCGAGCTGCAGGACAAGCTGGCGGGTGAAATGCTGGCGGGAAAAATCGGCGACGGCACGCATGTCACGGTGACGGCGGGCGAGGGCGGCCTCGTTCTCAATCCCGGTCTCGCCGCTGCGAAAGTGGCGTAGCTTTCGTCAATCCCGCCATTGTCATCCCCGCGAAGGCGGGGATCCATTCACAAATTTTTACCCTTTCCGGCCATGCGCTTTGGCTTTCCGCTGGCCCGGCAATGCGGTGTGGCGAAAATGGGAAAAGTCACA
>JAGWLJ010000177.1 GCA_028873275.1 Pseudomonadota bacterium | reverse complement strand
GACTCCATGCCGCGGACGAGCAGCACCGGCAGCGCCGCCACCGCCGGCCATAAGCCCCATAAATTGATGTCGGCCACCGGCTGATCGGGCGGCGGTGCGCTGGTGAACAGCGCCGGGTCGCAGGTGAGGCGGAAGCCGCCCTCATACGGCTCGATGCTGTGCTCGAATAGTAGTTGCCAATGTGCCTCGTCGGTGATGCCGAAGGTGGCGCAGCGGAAGCGCAGGGCAGCTTCGGCCTCGGCGCGGGTGGCGAAACTGCTGCCCGACGTTGCATAAGAAAGAATCCGCATCAGCGCCGCCGATGGGATCAGGCAGCCGACGTCGTTCATCACCAGCGAGCGGATCAGCCCCGGCGCGGTGTTCGCCGCCATCAGCCCGAGAATGCCGCCCATCGAGGTGCCGACCCAGTGCGGCTGCCTGATGCCAAGCTGCGTGAGCATGAACAGGATCCCGGCGACGTAGGCGGCGTTGTTGTAGCCCATGGGATCGACCAGCCATTCGCTCTTGCCGCGCCCCGGCATATCGGGACAAAGCACGCGGTAACGGCTGGAAAGAGCCCCGGCCAGCACGTCGAAATCGCGGCCGTTGCGTGTAAGGCCGTGTACGCAGAGCACGGTTTCCGCGGCGTTGGGATTACCCCACTGCCAGCAGGCCATGCGATGCGTCAGCTGCGGTTCGGTGACGTTGGGGACGTTGAAAGTAAGGAGCGCGGGCTCGCTCAACATCGCAACTTGAAGACATTAAGCAGCAGCGAATAAAGAATCATGCGCAGCAGCAGGAGCAGCGGCGTCATGATGACGATGCTGCCCAGCACGTCGGCGGGGAAGTGCATCCCAAGCGCCACGCGCGACCAGGCAGCTCCGGCGACGAACAGTATCGCTACCCAGCCGAACCCGTCCGGAATTACCGGCCACAGGCTGACCGCAAGCAGCGTGGCTACCGCCGCATGCCCGCTGGGGAAACTGTGGTGATCGTCCACTTTTCCGGCCTGGTAATCCGGCACGTGCACGTTTTCCAGCGCGATATAAGGGCGCGGATAGGCGAAATAGGATTTGGCCGTTTTGACGACGACGGCATCCAGGCCGAACCCGACTACCAGCATGGCGAACACACCGAACCAGATGGCGGCGCGCGATTTGGTGCCGCCCTGCTTGCGCGCCGAGCGGATAATGAGCGAAAGAAGCGCCAGACAGAACAGCCCGGCAAACCAGAAGGGGAGGTTATGGTAATCGGCCATACGGGTGAGGATGACCATCACCGTGTCATAAAGACTGCCATGGACGCCGTTGATGTGCCTGAACAGCCAGACGTTGAGGCCGCCCCAGTCGTACCAGAATTCCTTGCCGGGAATGGTAATCGTCATGCGTATCGCTCCATGGTGAGGCCGGCCAGCGGGATGCCGGGGGATTTACGTTCGATGAGATCGGAAACGACTGTAGCGCTTCCGGCGGCCTGCGTCCAGCCCAGTGTGCCGTGGCCGGTATTTAAGAAAAGATTTTGGTAGGGTGTGGCGCCCATGATGGGCGGGCCGTCGGGCGTTGAGGGGCGCAGGCACGCCCAGTTTTTTATCTCGTCGTTCCAGTTCGCTTTGGGAAATAATTCCTTCGCGGCGCGCACGATGGGGGCGATGCGATGATCATTGATCTTCTGGCTGTAGCCGGCGAACTCCGCTGTGCCGGCCACGCGCAGGCGATTTCCCAGCCGGCTGTAGACGACTTTATAAGTGCCGTCGGTGAGGCTGACGCGCGGGCAGTATTCATTGGCCTCCAGGGTGATGCTGTAGCCTTTCATCGGGTAAATCGGTAGGCGGATATGTAGCGATTTCAGGTAAAGCGGGCTGTAGGAGCCGAGCGCCATGACGTAAGCATCGGCGGTTATCTCGCCCTGGTCGGTGAAGACCGCTTTTATCTCGTTGCCTTCGGCGCGCAGCCGGTTGATGAAAACGCCGTAACGGAATTTCACGTTATGTTTTTCCGTCGCCACTTTCGCCAGCGCATTGCAGAACATGAGCGCGTCGCCGCTTTCGTCGAGGAAGGAGTGGATGCCGCCGACGATGGCGCGCGGCGTGTGCGAAAGCGCAGGCTCCAGCGCCAGCGCCTCCTGTTTCGATAGCAGTTTTTCCTCGCAACCGAGCGTTGCCTGGAATTCGATCTGGCGCTTGGCATGATCGAAATCTTTTTGCGTGCTGAAGATGTGCAGGATGCCTTTGCCGGAGTAATCGAATTCGATGCCGGTTTCCTCGCGGATGCGCGCCATCTGCTTTTTACTGTAAAGCCCGAGGCGCAGCATGGTTTCGCAGTTGGTGCGGGCGCGCGAATCGGTGCAGTTGCGGAGGAATGCGAGACCCCATTTTATCATCGGCCAGTCGAGCCGCGGGCGGAACACCAGCGGCGCATCGGGATCCAGAATCCATTTCGGCAGCTTGGGCAATACTGAAGGATTCGCCCACGGCTCGGCATGGCTGTAGGAAAGCTGGCCGCCGTTGGCATAGCTCGTTTCCATGCCGCTTCCGGGCTGGCGGTCGAGGACGGTGACGTCATGCCCGCGGCGTCCCAGCTCATAGGCGAGCGTGACGCCGAGCAGCCCCGAACCGAGAACGAGTATCTTCATATATTACAATGTGTTGACTCGAAACCAGTGGCGAGCGGCGAATGCCGCGATTCAGCAATAGCATTTTTCTTGTATCTGTCACCCACTTTTCACCCACTTTCCTGCCCGACTGTCATAAAACCGCCACAATTCTATGGTATCATTGAAAATGAATAGGAAACGTTCATTATTTGTTAATAACCTATTGTAATAACAGGTAAAGGAGTAATCGTTATGGCCGCCGGCCGACTGCAATCCGATCCGCTTTTCCAAGGGCTTACCCGCCCGACCATGATCCTGGGCGTGAGCTATATGTATTTCGTCATCAATGCCGTGGTGTGCATGGTCACCTTCATCAACACGCAGAATTTCGTGGTGCTGCTGTTCGTGGCGCCGACGATACATCTGATCGGCTTCATCATCTGCATCAAGGAGCCGCGCGCCATGGAGCTGTTCCTGCTCAAGATGCGCAAGGGTTACAAGTGCGTCAACCGCGGGTTCCACGGCTATACGAATTCCTATGATCCGTTTTAAGCAGGTCGCGTCCTTGAGCATATTTGGAGTATGACAATGAAATTATCCCTCGCCCGCCGCAAGACCCACAAAGCCGCGTACGCCAAGCGCGAAGTGTCGGCCGCGGCCTTCATTCCCTATGAGCATCACTGGGACCGCGAGACCATCATCACCCATAAGAAGGAATTCCTGCAGATCATCAAGCTCGACGGCTTTTCATTCGAGACCGCCGACGACGATGATGTCGACATGAAGAAAATGGTGCGCAATTCTTTGCTGAAATCGCTGGCCGACGGTACGTTCGCCGTCTGGTTCCATACCATCCGCCGCCGCCAGAGCTCCTATCCGGGCGGCAAGCAGCCGCCGGGCTTCTCTGCCTATGTCGATAAGCTGTGGCACGAGAAGCACCATTCCAAGGACTCCTATATCAACGACATCTATATTACGATCATCCGCAAGCCCGACACCAAGGGCGCTGCGAAGATCCATTACTTCCTGAAGAAGGCGAGCGAGGCGAGCAGCAAGGAAGCGCAGCTCAATGCCATGCGCGAAGCGCAGAATGAGCTGGCCGAAGCGGTGGGACGCCTCTGCGCGACATTCAAGGATTACGGCGCGCGCGTGCTCACCACCTACGACACCGAGGACGGCACGTTTTCCGAGCCGATGGAATTCCTGGGCAAGATCGCTAATTGCGGATTCGAGCAGCCGGTGCGGCTGACGGCGACCTCTCTTGCCAAAGCATTGCCGGTGTACCGGCTCTATTTCGGCGACCGCGCAGTGGAAGTCACCGGCGGGCCGAAGCCGCGCTTCGCCGGGCTCGTCAGCGTCAAG
>JAGWLJ010000176.1 GCA_028873275.1 Pseudomonadota bacterium | reverse complement strand
GAATCTTGGTTTGCTGCGCCGACACCGCCATCATCTCGCTGCCGCGCCACGCCACCGGGCGGATATAGCCGTTGACGATGTTCTGCTTCGCCACGATATCGAGCGTGGCCTTCTCGATTTCCGCCAGCGAGTAAGGAATTTTAAAGCCCAGCAATTCTGCCGATTTGAGCAAGCGCTCGCTATGCTCGCGCAGCTTGAAGATCTTACCCTCATAGACGCGCTCGCCTTCAAACACGCAGGAAGCGTAATGTAGCCCGTGCGTCAGCACATGGACCTTGGCCTCGCGCCACGGCACCATTTTGCCGTCCATCCAGATAAAGCCGTCGCGGTCGTCGAAGGGGATGAGAATCATGAGGTAGTTCTGCCAAGAATTTGTGCACAGTCAATAAAAAAGAACTTGGGGATTTGATCCCCAAGTTCTTTGCTGCCGTAGGTTTTGGCAGCTTTAGTCGATACTGCTATCCGGCGCAGCGTCCGTTTGCTGCTCCCATTCTCGCTTGTGCGCTTCTTCTCTTTCCTTGCTGTCAGTCAACGCGCGCGTCAATGTCGCGGCGCGGGCTAGCCGTTCCGCCTCTTCCCTGCAGAAGAGGCAATCACAATGCTGCTCGTGCTGGTAGATATTCCACCTCCTCAGGTAGAAAAAATCAGACCTCAAGTGGTCCATATCCCTAGGTGGCATAGTTTTTCGGAAACGTTCCGAAATTCAAAGACCACTAAGAGTAATCTGAAGCAACCATTTTTAAAAACATATAAATCTTTGTCAATAATTATTCCAAAATAATTCCTGATAACTGGCAGCCATAGGCTGTCTCGCCGCGCAGGCAGCTGCGCCGGTAGCTGAAGAAATCCGCTTCTTCAGCGCAGGTATCGTGCGCCAGTATAGTTATATGGTTAACGCCGGCGTCGCGCAACCGGTCTTTGGCGTAGGATTTGAGGTCGAACAGCCAGTGACCGGGCCGCGCGCCATGAATGAAATAGCGGGCATTCCCCTCGTCGTCGGCCAGGAAGCGCTCATAGAATTCCTCGCCGATTTCATAGGATGCCTGGGCGATGGCGGGGCCGATGGCGGCAATGATGTCTTCCGCCCTCGCGCCCAATGCCTGCATTTTTTCCAGGGTCGCCTCAAGGATGCCGGAAATTGCGCCTTTCCACCCGGCATGCGCGGCGGCAATGACGCGGTTCTTTTCGTCTGCCAACAGGATGGGCAGGCAATCGGCGGTGGTGACGCCGACGGCAAGGCCGGGGACGTTGGTGACGATCGCGTCGGCCTGCGGCGCTTCCTCGCGGCGCCACGCCTTATCGGCAATAACCGCAGTGGCGCTGTGAATCTGGTAGGCCTTGCATAGCGAGGTTTCGGCAACGCCCAGTGTTTTGGTAATGCGGCGGTAGTTTTCCGCCACGTTTTCCGGTGAATCGCCGGTACCTATCGCACAGTTGAGCGAAGCATAAACGCCGGCGCTGGCGCCGCCACGGCGAGTGAAAAATCCGTGTTTTATCCCCGGCAATGCGGAAAGCGCAGGGCAGGTGACTGCCTGCGCTAAAATCCCTCCGGTTTCGGATGCTGCGGATGCGCGATGCATAATACCTTGAACAATTCTCCCATCTGGTCAACGGATGTTAGCCGCCGCAGGCCAGAAATCATAGCGATTTTCTGATCGGGCGTGGCTTTCTCGCACAGTTTTTCTGTGCGTGGCTCGGCACCCAGTTTTTTAAGGAAATCGCCCTGTGTACCCGGCCCGTAAGCGGCCGCGCCTTCCTCCCGCGCCGCCTGCGCCAGCGCATGGAAATCGACATGGGCGGTAAGATCAGCGGTTCCTGGCCCGGATAGGACATCGACATAGTTATGGTGGCGCATGGCCTGTAAGGTCTCGCGGCTGTTTTTCGGCGGCCCGTTATAGCCGTAATCGATGACCAGCCCCGCCCCCCCATATTGCATCATGCGCCGGGCGATCATGGCCATCCATTCCTTGCCGTATTCGCAGCGCTCCACGACGCGTCCGGCATCGGCGGCGATACTGAAGGCGAGGTTGCCATTTGCATCGAGCGTCACCATGCGCTCGTGCCAGCCATCCTGCAGGTGCACATACTGGCGGATGGGCAGCGCATCAAAAAATTCATTGGCGATCAGCAGCAGCGCTTTTTCCGGGATATCACTGAAATCCTCATGCCAAGAAATCTCCGGATGCTTGCCGGCCAGCGCGTTCCATTGCTTTTGCTTGAGCGTGGGGCTGGCTTCGATGAGGTGCACGGAAATCGCCTCATGAAAACCGGGAACGCCGCGGGTGGCACGCAAGGCGTCGGCCATCAGCGTGCCGCGGCCAGGGCCCAGTTCAACCAGCGCAGTGCGCGGGCGGCCCATGGCAAGCCACTGCGCCCCCAGCCAGGCACCGATGACTTCGCCGAATATCTGCGATATTTCCGGGGCCGTGATGAAATCGCCGCGCGCGCCCAGCGGGTCGTGATGCATGTAATAGCCATGTTCCGGATGCGTCAGCGCCAGCGCCATATATTGCGCCACCGTCATCGGGCCCAATTGGCGGATGCGATCTTTGATGAAAGACTCAAGCGTCACGGCGCGGTCGCAGTATTAAATACATCCCCAGCGCCAGCATGGGCAGGCAGAGCAGCTGGCCCATGGTGATGATGCCGAACAGATAGCCCAGGAAATCATCCGGCTCGCGGAAGAATTCGGCAATGATACGCGAGAGAGCGTAGCCGGCGATGAAGGTGCCGCCGAGCAGACCGGGTTTTTCGCGGGCGCGGGTGAATTTGAGCAGCATGAACAGTACGAGAAACAGGATTGCTCCTTCCATGCCGGCCTCGTAAAGCTGGCTGGGATGGCGCGGCTCCGGGCCGCCGCGTGGGAAGACCATGGCCCATGGGACATCAGTGGGGCGGCCGTAGAGCTCGCCATTGATGAAATTGGCGAGGCGGCCGAAGAACAGGCCGATCGGCGTGGCGCAGGCGATGACGTCAATCAGTGGCCAGAACGGCACCCCGTATTTACGGGCGAAGAGAAAGAAAGCGAGAATGACGCCGATCAGGCCGCCATGGAACGACATGCCGCCTTCCCAGACTTTGAAGATGTCCAGCGGATGGGTGAAATAATAATCGGGTTTGTAGAACAGCACATAGCCCAGCCGTCCGCCGCCCACCACGCCGATCACCGCCCAGGTGACCATGTCGTCGAAGGCCTTGCGGGTGAGGCCGGGGATAGGCTTGCGCATATTTTCCCGGGCTACGTACCACCAGCCGAGCAGGATGCCCGCGATATAGGCCAGAGAATACCAGCGAATGGCCAGTGGGCCGAGACGGAGGGCAACGGGATCGATATTGGGGAAGGGGAGCATGGAGCCAGTGGCTAGTGATCAGTGGCCAGTACGTTATACGCGCCACTGGCCGCTGGCAACTGCCCACTGGCTAATATTCGTCCCATTTTTTCTTTTCAGCGGAAATGGCGGCGGCGTGATGATGCCTGGGCTGCTGGGATTCGAAAACCTGATAGAGATTGTTGACCTCACTGCGCACCTCGTCGGTGGGCTCGCCCTTGCCGGCGGCGATCACCGTGCCGAAATCGCTGGGGGTGAAGGGCTTGCCGGAAATCACCGCTTCCTTGAGGTTGTCGAGCGCACGGATGGTGATTTTGAGATAGGAATAGATCTTGTCGCCGAAGGAATTCTTGCCGTACAGCAGCAGCACAACGGACTTATCCAGATCCTCAGGCGAAGGACGAACGCTGCCGCTGGGCAAGGTGTTGGTTGTCCACTGGGTCATCCGGCTGCGCTTTTCCTAGCGATAAACAACGTGTTGGTAATATTATACCATAGCACATCGCATGAAAAGCGGAAAGAGCGGATTAAAATAGTGGGTACTATGGCTTGGAATATAATTGAAAATCAGCTGATTTCCATGCCACCCGACCTGCCGGGAATTTGGGGCA
>JAGWLJ010000175.1 GCA_028873275.1 Pseudomonadota bacterium | reverse complement strand
GGAAGAATTTTCGAGAAGATATAGGAGGCAGCATGCAACCCATCACAGCGAACGCGCAGTCCCGGTTCCTGGTCTGCGTCGACAACCAGCCGGAATCGCGCACGGCGCTCAGGCTTGCCTGCCTGAAGGCGGCGGCGCGCGGCATCGCGATCGACCTGCTGCACGTGTTGGCGCCCGCCGATTTCCAGACGCTGGGCATCATCGCCGAGCGCATGCAGGGAGAGCGTCGCGGCGAAGGCGAGTTGCTGCTCAAGGGCCTGGCCGAAGAAGCGCGCGCCCACGGCGTCGAGCCCGGCCTGCTGCTGCGCGAGGGCGCGGTGGGCGAGGAAATCATCGCCGCCGTGCAGGCCGACCCGCGCATCAACCTGGCCATCATCGGCACGGCGCACCAGACGGCCGGGCGCGGCACGCTGGCGGCGTGGCTGGCCGGGCAGCTCGGCAGCAAGCTCTTCGTGCCGCTGCTGATGATCCCCGGCAACCTCACCGACCAGCAGTTGCAGGCATTGGTGTAAGCGCCTAGTATTCCTGCCCATGAGTCTTGCCTCCGATATTCTCTCCGGCGATCGCGCCGCTCTTGCCCGCGCCATCACGCTGATCGAATCGACGCGTGAGGATCACCAGCGCGAGGCACGCGATCTGCTCTCGCAGCTATGGCCGAAGGCGGGAAATTCGCTGCGCATCGGCATCACGGGCGCGCCGGGCGTCGGCAAATCGACCTTCATCGAGGCGCTGGGGCTGCACATTGCCGCGCAGGGACACAGGCTGGCCGTGCTGGCCGTCGATCCGTCGAGCAGCGTCACCGGCGGCTCGATCCTGGGCGACAAGACACGCATGGGCAAACTCTCGCAGCAGGAAAATGTTTTCATCCGGCCAACGGCGGCGGGTGGCACGCTGGGCGGCGTAGCGCGGCGCACGCGCGAGGCCATGCTGCTATGCGAAGCGTCGGGGTATGACGTCATCCTGATCGAGACCGTGGGCGTCGGCCAGTCGGAAACCGAAGTCGCCGACATGACCGACATGCTGGCGCTGCTGCTTTCCCCCGGCGGCGGCGACGAGCTGCAGGGCATCAAGCGCGGCATCGTCGAGCTGGCCGACCTGCTGATCGTTAATAAGGCGGACGGCGAGCTGGCGGCGCAGGCCAAACGCACCCAGGCCGATTATGCGGCGGCGCTCAAACTGCTGCACCCGGCAGGGCGGCAGCCGAAAGTCCTCACCTGCTCGGCGCTGCACGGCGAAGGCCTCGGCGATATCTGGAAGACAATGGAGGAATTTTTGCAACGCATGCGCGACAGCGGCGAGCGGGCACACTACCGCGCCCTGCAGGCGAAATCCTGGATGTGGAAGGAAATCCGCGAGACGCTGCTGGAACGCTTCCTGCAGCATCCGCGCATGGCGGCAGAGATCGAACAGGCGGAGCAAATGGTGATGAGCGGCAGCATTGCCCCTTCCGATGCCGCCGCGCAGCTGATCCGGGAATCAGGCATTCTCCCGCGGTGAACCCGGGCGGCGCTGAAACAACGCCAGCGCGATGACCGCCACCAGCAGCGGCTCCCAATCGAAACGGAAGCGGTTGTTCTCGGCGATCTCGAACAGGCTGTGCACCACCAGCGAATAGAGCGGCAGCGCCGTCATGTAGAGGAGCGCCCAGAAGCGCGGCGGGCTAGTTCGCCAATAGCCGCTCTGCAGGCAGCGGAGCCAGCACAGCATCAGCCCCACCGGGAAAAGAAACAGCGGCGTGAGCCCCATGATATAGGCCGGCCCATAGCTGTTGCGCGCCGGCAGAAAGGGATACGGGCTGAGCCAGACCAGCATGTCGTACCAGTCCGCATAGCCGGCGATCCGGTGGATATTATCGCCAATGTAATTGTAACGTTCGGACGGAGCGGCAGCGAGGCATAGCGCGACCAGAACGTTATGCAGGTAATTATCGGGAAACAGGCGGATCGCCTCCCACGAAAGCTTGGCATAACGCTTGGAGACAAGAATATAGAGCGCATTATTATAATTGGGCGCGCCGCCGGTTTTATAGGCTTCCGACAGCACAGGAATATCGCCGATGGGGGGAAGCGCAACAAAGGGTTGGTATTTTTCAGGCGGCAGGAAGGCGGGAATGCGCGCCAGCGGGTCATGCGTCTGCTCGAACAATTGTTCACGCTGGGAATTAAACAAGGAATTAATCGCCACCCGCGACCAGTTCATCCCCATCCAGCTGCTGCCGCTATACACATCGAACAGCGCGACATTCTTGGCATACCATGCCAGCACCAGCAGCGCCGGCAGCGATATGATTTTTGCCGCCGCCCGCCAGCCCAGCACATAGCCCGCCGCGCAGAACGGCAGCGCCAGCAGCAGCGGGTGGAAACTGCCCTGCAGCAGGCACAAGGCCGCCACCGTCCACGCCAACGCATGGCCCCAGCGGCGGTTCCTGCGGCAGGCAAGCTCGGCGATGCACCAGGCGCCGATAGTGATCAGCGCCGCCACCGCATAAGGATAAAACAGCAGGTTCTCATAAAGAATCTGCGACGGCGAAATCATATACACGCAGGTTACGCATAGCGCGGCGATCGCGCCGATACCCAGCAGGCGCATCACCCGAAACAACGCGACATTCGTCACCAGCCCCAGCAGCAGAAACAGGAAATGCATGGCTGTATGCCAGTGATCGCCGAACAGCTTGAAGCTGAGCCCGAGCAGCAGGTTGAACAGCGGCGGCTGCGAATGCAGATAAAACAGGGAATACAGCAGGTGATGCCGCAGCTGTTCGACATCGAGATACTGGAGATAGGTGGTGATTTCCTGCTGATAAGTGAAGCTGACGCCCGCCTGCGCGAAGACCAGGCGCGAGGCGGCATAGACCGCCAGGATCACCAGATAGGGAGCGGTTCTTGCCGCCGCTGGCATCAGACGTCCAGGTTCGCCACCTTCAGCGCGTTGCTGACGATGAAATCGCGCCGCGGCTCGACGACGTCGCCCATCAGCGTCGAAAAAATCGATTCGCTTTCGGCGGCGTCCTCGATGGTGACTCTGAGCAGGCGGCGCGTTTCCGGGTTGAGCGTGGTTTCCCACAGCTGGTCGGGGTTCATTTCGCCGAGGCCTTTGAAACGCTGGATGGTAGCGCCTTTTCGGGCGAATTCCATCATCGTCTGCCAGAGCTGCGACGGGGTGGTGATTTTCACCTCGCTGGCCTTGCGCGTCAGCACGGCGGCATCGGAGAAATATTCATCGAGATAGCCGAGCTTGGCGGCAATGTCGTGCGCTTCCTTGGAGAGCAGCGCTTTTTCCTCAAGCAGGTAGATTTCCTCGACGCCGCGCACGGTGCGCTGCAGTTTGAACACGCCGTGGTCGAAATGGCACTGCCAGCCGGAGTTTTCGCCCAGCAGCTTGTCGAGTGCCATCTGCCAGAACCTGGCCTTCTGCTCGCTGCCGCCCTTGCCGTCGAACACATGCGCCAGCGCGCCCGCTTCGATCAGTGCCAGCGGCATGCGCTTGGCGATGGCCGTCATCGCCTCGGTCAGGCGACCGGCCTCCTCGATCACTTCGCGCAGATCGGCGCCGCTGCCCTCGCGGCCGTCGGCCAGCTTCAGCACCGCCTCTTCCAGGCTGGCGTCGAGCAAATGCTGCTGCAGCGCCTCGTCGTCCTTGAGGTAAACGTCGCTCTGGCCGCGCTTCATTTTATAAAGCGGCGGCTGGGCGATATAGAGATAGCCCTTGTCGATCAGATCGCGCATCTGGCGGAAGAAGAAGGTCAAAAGCAGCGTGCGGATATGCGAGCCGTCCACGTCGGCGTCGGTCATGATGATGATCTTGTGGTAACGCGCTTTTTCCAGGTTGAATTCCTCGCGGCCGATGCCGGTGCCGATGGCGGTGATCAGCGTGCCGATTTCAGCGCTCGACAACATCTTGTCGAAGCGCGCGCGCTCGACGTTGAGAATCTTGCCCTTG
>JAGWLJ010000174.1 GCA_028873275.1 Pseudomonadota bacterium | reverse complement strand
CGCAGTTTCTCCTCGGCCGACGACAACCCCGCCTCGTTGCCCTGGATCGTCTCCGCCGCCTGCACCAGCTGTTTCTGAAGCTCCTTGAGCTCTGCCTCGACGGCGCGGTTTTTCTTCTGCAGCTCGGATTGCTTTGCTTTTGCCTGCTCGATGTCCTTCTGCGTCTGAGCGAGGTCATCTTTGGTTGAGGCTAAAAGAGAGGCGGAATATAAGAATGCAGATAAGAAAAGAACGAGGCGGGCTTTAGTCTGCATTTCTGCATTTCTACTCATCTGCACATCAAAAGCAACGATTTCCCCGTCATCTCTGCCGGCTGCGGCAGGCCCAGCAGATGCAGCAGCGTCGGCGCTACATCGGCCAGCTTTCCCTGCGGCAAGACTTGATGCTCTCCCTTGAAACGCTCTCCCACCAGAATCACCGGCACCAGATTCAGCGTATGCGCCGTATGCGGCTGATGCGTTTCCTCATCATACATGGATTCGGCATTGCCGTGGTCGGCAGTGATCAGCAGCGCGCCGCCTTTGGCCAACGTCGCATTCACCAGCCGCCCCAGGCAGGTATCCACCGCTTCCACGGCTTTGGCGGCCGCCACAATATCACCCGTATGCCCCACCATGTCCGTATTGGCGTAATTGACCACGATGACGTCGAAGCGATCGGAGGCGATGGCCTGCTCCAGTTTTTCCGTTAGCTCGAAAGCCGACATTTCGGGCTTTAAATCATACGTCGCTACTTTGGGCGACGGCACCAGGATGCGCTCCTCGCCGGAAAATTCCTGCTCCCGTCCACCGTTGAAAAAGAACGTCACATGGGCGTATTTCTCCGTTTCGGCGATGCGTAGCTGAGTCAAGCCGGCCCGGGAAACTACTTCGCCGAAAATATTGGTCAGCTTTTCCGGAGGAAACAATGCGGGCATGAATTTACTGAGAGATTCGCTATATTCCACCATACCCAATGCGGCCGAAAATTTAATATCCTTGCGGGAAAATTCCCTGAATGCTGGGTCAAGCAGAGCCGTAAGAATTTCCCGCGCCCGATCAGCGCGGAAATTAGCCATGAGCAGCCCATCGCCATCCTGCATACCCTTATAATCGCCGATGACGCAGGGCAGGACAAATTCATCGGTCACACCCGCCGCATAGCTTTTTTCAATGGCTTCCCGCGCTGAAGAAAATATTGTTCCCGCGCCGGATGCCAGCGTATCATACGCCTTCCGAACGCGCTCCCAGCGCTTGTCCCGATCCATGGCGTAGAAGCGGCCGGAGAGAGTGGCAATCCGCACCTGCCTACTTGTAACTTCCTTTTCGAATTCTGCCAGGTATTCCAGCGCACTCTTCGGCGGCGTATCGCGCCCGTCGAGAAAGACATGGATCTTTACTTCAATGCCATGCCCTGCCAACAGATTCGCCAGCGCCGCCATATGATGCTGATGCGAGTGCACGCCGCCTGGTGACAGCAGTCCCATCAAATGGCAAACTCCACCCGGCTGCCTGAGCTTAGCAATGAATTCAACCAACCTCGGATTCTTCGCCAAACTCCCATCGGAAATCGCCTGGTCGATGCGCGGCAGGTCCTGCATCACCACGCGGCCGCTGCCGATATTCATATGACCGACTTCGGAATTGCCCATCTGGCCGTGCGGCAGGCCGACCTCCAGCTCGGAGGCGTTGAGCAGCCCGTGCGGGTAATCGCGCAGCAGGCTGTTCCACACCGACGTATGCGCTTCGGCGATGGCGTTATGGGTGCGCTCCTCGCGATGCCCCCAGCCATCGAGAACCACTAACACCACCGGTTTTGGACGTTTGCCTGAATCCACCATCGCGCCGCAGAACTTACCTACGCGCCGGCCGATTCGCTCCCTTTGAGCATCGCTTTATCCGCGCGCTTGCCTGAAGCGACGTAATACACGGTTTTTGCAAGATTGGTAGTATAATCTGCAACGCGCTCGAGATTTTTAGCGGCGAACACCACATGCGTGCAGGCAGCGACGTTATCCGGGTTAGCCACCATCTCCTGCTGCATTGCAGAAAAAATTTCATGGTAGAGATCGTCAATCTCTTCGTCGCGTTTCCATACTGCCGTCGCCTTATGCGTATCCTTCTCATTAAAAGCGGCCAGCGCGTCGTCAAGCATCTCGACGATGACATCGGCCATTTTTTCCAGTTTCCGGATGACCGGCTCCGGCGCGAATGTCCCCATTTTCACGCTGCGCTTGACGGTGTTCTTGGCGAGATCTCCCGCCCGCTCCAGCATGCCGGTGATTTTCAGCACCGAGGTCACGAAGCGCAAATCGATGGCCAGAGGGTTCTGCAACGCCAACACAATCGTCGCTTCCTCTTCAATCTGCACATCCAGCTCATTGATATGCTTGTCGGCCGCCTTGGCGTCGGCGACGCGGGCCTGATCGCGCGAACGGAACGAGGCCTTGGCCGCCAGCACCATCTTTTTGACCTCGCCGCCCATGTCGAGAATCAGCTGCAGCAGGTGCTGCAACTGCTTGTCATACGAGCGGAGGGTATGCTGCGGAAGGATCATTAAACCACTATACTATAAAAGATCTTATGATTCCAGCGCGAAATGCTTGCCGGAACAAATGTTATATTATAACATCCGCCGCATGACCCCGAATACGGACAAACTTTCCCCGCACAGCCAGAAGGTGCTGGCGCTGCTTTCGCGCAGTGGCAAGCCCCTCTCCGCTTACGACATACTGGATAAGCTGCGCCGCTTCGGCATCAAGGCGCCGCCGACGGTGTACCGTGCGCTCGATACGCTGGTACAGCGCGGACTGGTACACCGCATCGAGTCGCTGGGCGCCTTCGTCGCCTGCCATCGGCATGGCGAGGATCACGAGGCATCGCAATTCGCCGTCTGCCGCGCCTGCGGCGATGTGACGGAGCTGCATGACGAACGGCTGGCGGCACTCCTGCGCGAGCTGGGCCAGCGCGCCCATTTCCATATCGAGCGCGAGACGCTGGAGATGACGGGTCTCTGCCAAAAATGCTCGAGGGTCGCATAATGTTTTACTGGAGCACACATAAACGCCTGGGCGCGGCGGCGGCGGTGCTGACCGTGCTGTGGGCCATGATCTGGTGGGCGGCATGAGCGTCTCCCTTAACAACGTCACGCTGAGCTATGCGCGCCATCCGGCCGTGCATCACATCTTCGGCAGCTTTGAAACCGGCTCGCTGACAGCCGTCACCGGCCCCAACGGCGCTGGCAAGACCACGCTGCTCAAGGCCATCGCGGGAGTGCTGCGGCCCGATGAGGGAAATATCCATATCGCCGGACAACGCAGTGCCTACCTGCCGCAGGCCGCCGACATGCAGCGCGATTTTCCCATGCCGGTGCTGTCCATGGTCTGCACGGGCTACTGGCATAAAACCGGTGGCACGGGCGCCATCACGCCGGCCATGCGCCAACAAGCTTCGCTGGCGCTGGCAGGCGTCGGGCTCGCCGGCTTCGAGGATCGGCAGCTCTCCAGCCTGTCGGCAGGACAATTCCAGAGGGCGCTCTTTGCGCGGCTGATCGTGCAGGATGCCCCGCTGATATTGCTCGACGAGCCCTTCGCCGCCATCGACGCCGACAGCACCGCACAACTGATAGATATCCTGCTGCGCTGGCATAAGGAGAAGCGCACGGTGATCTGCGTGCTGCACGATCTCGACCAGATCTCTCGCTATTTTCCGGAGTGCCTGCTGCTGGCGCGCGAGTGCATCGCCTGGGGAAATACGGATAAGGCGCTCAGCCCGGAAAACCTGCTGAAGGCGCGTTTTTTTCATGCCGGTTGGGAGTCCTCTCCTTTCGTCTGCGAGCGCGCCGTATGAGCCCCTATACCTATCTCATTGGTCCCTTCGCCGATTACGGCTTCATGCGCCGCGCTTTGACGGCCTGCACGGCGCTGGCCATTGGCGGCGCGCCGCTGGGCGTTTTTCTTGTGCAGCGCCGCATGGCGCTGGTAG
>JAGWLJ010000173.1 GCA_028873275.1 Pseudomonadota bacterium | reverse complement strand
TCGGAATCCTTCTTCCGCATCCTGGGCCTGACCATCGACCACGAAGCCACCGTGGTGTGCGACACCGGCGACGCGCTGCTGGGCGCCATAGGACTTCGCACCTCGCAACGCGCCAATTTCCTCTCCGACGCTTATTATCTTTCGATGGGTTTCGCCGTTCCCGCCGGCATCGGCGCGATGGCGGCGTCTCCGCAAAGCCGCGTCTACTGCCTGGTCGGCGACGGGGCGTTCCAGATGACCGGCATGGAGCTTTCCACCTGCGCCAAGTACGACATGCAGCCTATCGTGTGCATCCTCAACAATGACGGCTACGGCACGCAGCGCCATATTATCGACGGCCCGTTCAACGACATACGCCGCTGGGATTACACCAAGATCACCGAGGTGCTGGGCTACGGCCAGTCGGTGCGCGTAACCACCAAGGGCGAACTGGAGCAGGCGCTGAAGAGCGCCGCTGTCGCCAAGGACATGCGCGTCATCGAAGTCATCATTCCGCGCGACGATTGCAGTCGGTCGCTGCGCCGCATGGCCGGCAAGCTGGGCGAACTGCGCGACGCGAAAAAGAGAACCACATAACCAGAACCACATAACAAGGAGGCTTTATGAAAACGATCATCATGCTGGCGCTGGCTATGGCGCTTGCCGCCTGCAATACCATCCAGGGCGCCGGCGAGGACATCAAAGGCGCCGGCCAGTGGACGGCCGATTCGGCGCAGAAGGTCAAGCAGAAGATTGAGCAGTAAGCAGAACTGTCATTCCCGGCTTTGCCGGGATGACAGATGCTTTATTCCTTATGCATAAATTTACGGCGGCTCCCCACTGAAAACTTAGATAAAAAGCGGCATTCTCTTAGCTATACCAGCATGGAGGATGACATGAAAAAGATGACGCTTTTAGTCCTGGGTCTGGCGATAGCGCTGGCCGGCTGCAATACGGTCCGTGGTGCCGGCGAAGATATCAGCGCGGGCGGCCAGGATATCAGTGGCGCAGCGCAACATACCAAGCACGAAATGCATGAGCATTCGGACGATAACGGCTATTAAGCCGCTGCGCTGGTCTTGATGCCTTTTTCCTTCAGCAGCGCCTGCAGCTCGCCGCTCTGGTACATCTCGCGCACGATATCGCAGCCGCCGATGAATTCGCCTTTGACGTAGAGTTGCGGAATCGTCGGCCAGTTGGAGAATTGCTTGATGCCCTCGCGGATCTCCGGATCGGCCAGCACGTTGACGTCTTTGTAGACGCTCACGCCCAGACGCTCCATCACCTGCACGACGACGCCCGAGAAACCGCATTGCGGCACCTGCTTCGTGCCTTTCATATAAAGCACGATGTCGTTATCGCTGATGTCTTTCTGAATGCGGTCGAAGATGGGGTTGCTCATAGAGCCCTCACAGCGGCTTGAGCAGTTTGGGGGCGGCCTTTATACGCCTGTTCATACACCTCGACGCTCACCTGAGCCGTATAAATATCCGCCAGCAGTTCCTGCTTATATCGAATCTTCATTGCCTCATTCTTAAGGTGCCGCAAGTCAGGCATGGATCTTTGCATTCTGTCGAGATGTCGATCCACCGCATAATCCACTGCAGCTTTCTGGTCAGGCGTCATTGCATTCCACATTCTTTTCAGTTCGCCTTGCACTTCATTATTCTGCAAATCAAGTCCGTGTCCCATTGCATGCTCCATTGTTAAATTAGATTTACTTTTATAGTGGCCGATTCGAAAAAGCAACCGGTAATCAGGCCGTTTTCGTCCTCACCTGCAGCGCATGCAGCTGCGTGCCCATGCCGCCTTTCAGCGCGCCCATCACCATGCGGTGCTGCTCGACGCGGCTTTTGCCGGCGAAGGCCGACGAGGTGACGGTAATGCTGAAATGATCGTTGTCGCCGGCGAGGTCGATCAGTTCCACCGCCGCATCCGGCAACGCCTCCTTCACCAGCCTTTCGATATCCTGCGCGCTCATGCCCATAAGGCCTAAGATGTAAGGAATCCCGCTTGACAATGCAAGGCCGTGGCGTTAATTCTATATTGAGAATGATTCTCATTTGCGATAGTTTATTCCCAAGGTCAACTATGCGGCGTTATTTCCTGCTTATACTGCCATTGCTTATGCTTCCCCTCCCTGCCCGTGCCGGGGATTACACCATTATCCTCCAGGATCACCGGTTTTCTCCCGCCGAATTGACGATTCCCGCCAACGAGAAAATCAAACTCACCGTGAAAAATCTCGACAATGCCCCGGCCGAATTTGAAAGCAGCGACCTGAACCGCGAGAAAGTCGTGGATGCGCAAGGCGAGATCACCGTTTATATCGGCCCGCTCGACCCGGGACGCTATACGTATTTCGACGATTTTCACCGCGACACCACCGGCACCATCTTCGCCAGGTAACCTATGCGCTCCCTCCCCCTTGCCGCCGCTTTCTGCGCCCTCGCCTCCCCCGCTCTCGCGCTCGACGGCAAAGTGTACTCGCCGCAGATCGTCAAGGGCGAGGCGGAGATCGAATATGCCGGCACGCGCACGTTCGATGCCAGCAGGGACAAAAACGACCTGCAGGGAAACCAGTTCTCCCTGGGTTATGCCTTCACCGATTACTGGATGCCGGAGTTTTATTTCGCTGAATTCGCGCGCGGGCCCGGCCAGCCGCAGTATTTTACCGGCAACGAATTCGAGAATCTTTTCCAGTTCTGGCCCACCGGCAAATACTGGCTGGACGCCGGCCTGCTGGCCAGCTACCGCCTCGCCGCCAAAAAAGACGACGCCGACAGCGTGGAACTCAAGCTGCTGCTGCAAAAGGATATCGGGCGGTTCACAGCGCTGGCCAATATGGGCGTCGAACGGCAGATCGGCAGCCGCGCCATCGGCGGCAACGATCTTGCCTCGGCCGCCAATATCCGCTACCGCTGGTCGGAATATCTCCAGCCCGGCGTTGAATGGCAGGCGGATTATGGAGCGCTGGGCGATCGCCTGCCCTTTGGCCGGCAGGAGCATTACCTGGGACCCATTATGTACGGCAGGCTGGCGCCGGGGCTGAGATATGAGGCGGGCTATTTCGCCGGCGTCTCCAGCGCGGCCGCCAGCAGCGCCATGCGCCTCAGGCTGGAATATGAGATGTTTTTTTAAGGGAATACCGTGCTTGCCACGCTGATCATCGTCTTCCGTGAAGTCATCGAGGCCGGGCTGGTTATCGGCATCGTCATGGCGGCGACGCGCCATGTGCCAAAGCGCGGCCTGTGGATCAGCTACGGCGTGCTGGGCGGCATCATCGGCGCCTGCCTGGTCGCCGCCTTTGCCAGCCGCATCAGCGCCGTCATGCAGGGATCGGGACAGGAATTATTCAACGTCGCTATTTTGCTGGCGGCGGTAGGCATGCTGACCTGGCATAACGTATGGATGGCGCGCCACGGCCGCGACATCGCCCTGCATATGAAGGATGTCGGCGAAGCGGTGGCGGCAGGGCGCAAAACGTTGGCGGCGCTTTCCGTCGTGGTCGGCATCGCCGTGCTGCGCGAGGGATCGGAAGTGGTGCTGTTTCTCTATGGCATTGCTCTCTCCGGCGGCGATTCGACGGCGGCCATGGCTATGGGCGGCGCGCTCGGCCTGCTGGCGGGCGCAGGCGTGGGGGCAGTGACGTATCTGGGCCTGCTGCATATCCCCAACCGCTACCTGTTCATGGTGACCAGCTGGCTGATCGCCCTGCTGGCCGCCGGCATGGCGGCGCAGGCCGCGGCGTTCCTCGAGCAGGCGGACATGGTGACGGCGCTGGGACAGGTGGTGTGGAACACCTCGAGCTTCATCTCCGACGGCAGCCTGGCCGGCAAAACCCTGCATACGCTGATCGGCTATACGGCGCGCCCGACAGCGCTGCAGGTGACCGTGTACGCCGTCACGCTGGCGATCATTTTCACCCTCATGCGGCTTTTCGGCCATCATGCGCCTAAAAAATCGATTGCCTGATATTGCTACCTATTATA
>JAGWLJ010000172.1 GCA_028873275.1 Pseudomonadota bacterium | reverse complement strand
TGAAACCATCGAGAATATGCGAGGCGGCGGTGGTCAGCACCTCCTTCGTGCAGAACAAATCCTTGACCCCGACCGGCACGCCCTCGATCAACCCGCCCTGCCCTTTGGCCAGCCGTTCATCGGATGCCTTCGCCATCGCCAGCGCCTTGTCGCGGGTGATGGTGATGAAGGCGTTATACTGCGGATTGGCCTTTTCGATTTCCGCCAGATGCGCCTCGGCCAGCTCGGTGGCGGAGAATTTTTTCACTCGCAGCCCGTCGCGCATGGCGGAGAGGGTGAGATTACGAAGGCTGCTCATGCTTTTCCTCTTCCAGCATCTCCGGCGTGAGGTGCGACAGCGCGCTCTGCAGCCGCCTCAGCGTCGTCTCGATATCCTGGATTACCCGGTTTTTCTCCTCCTCCGACGGCGGCACCGGCCGCTCCACCATCGATTTCAGCCGCTCGCTGATGCGCTGCGTCTCCTGCGCGGCAAATGACGCTATAAAGGTCTTATCGTCCATTACGCTCTCCGCTGTTCCGCAGACGGGGACATCTGCCAATAGAGATGATTGCATATGTCTTTGATGCCCTGGCGAATCGGATTCTTTACATGCCATGTGCCGCTTGCGCCATATTGCTGATCCGGCTGATTGAATGTTTCAGCGCTGCTACCGGCTTCCATAACCTGCTGAGGGCTGGCGACCGGGACGATATGATTCCCGATATCCGCCAATGTCACCGGCCGATCAGTCACCCATAAGGCATTGCCGGGAATCCATCCGGAATGCGTAAAACCTTTTTCTACAGCGGTGTCGAGCACCTTTTTTCCCTGAAGCGGTATGTCCAGGGCCTGATCCTCGAAAGCAAGGAGATAAACATTCTCGTTCTTTTGATAACGCGTGCTGCCCAGATATTCCGCCGCTGCCGCGAAATTATCGAACTCCCTGACCGAATCCAGCACGGACTGCTTCAGTTTTTCGCGCGCCTCAGGGTCATTAAAAAACAGGCGGCGCCCTTCTTTCTCAACCGCCGCCCCGATCATGGTATGCAGCGCCTGTTTCACTGCACCATCTTTGACCAGCAGTACGATAACCGGTTTCTGCGCGGCCTGCGCTTTGGACAGTATCATGCTCACTCCATCACCTTGGGCACCACGAAGCAGCCGTAATCGCTCTGCGGCGCGTTCTTAAGAACGGCCTCCTGCTGGTTGCCGTCGGTCACCTTGTCCTCGCGCCGCGGCAGGGTGACGGCGGCGACGGAAGTCATCTGCGGGACCCCATCGGTATTGACCTCGCCCAGCTGCTCGACCCATTGCAGGATGCCGGAAATCTCTTTGGCGTAGTGCGCCTTTTCGTCCTCGCTCACCTCGATGCGCGCCAGTCGGGCGATCTTGGCGACGGCTTTGCTGTCCAGCACCATAATAGTCCTTGAATAAAAGCAGGAAGGCCGTTTTTAATGGGATTGGGTAATAATTACAACTACATTGTCACCATGCTCGCCGCCACCGCCGCCGAATTCACCCGCGCCCTGCCGCCGAAGGGCCGCCTGCTGGGCCTCGACGTCGGCGATAAGACTATCGGCCTGGCCCTCTCCGATGACCGGCGCAGCATCGCTTCGCCGCTTCTCACCATCGAGCGCAGCAAATTCGCCAAAGACATGGAGGCGCTGAAAAAAACGATCGTCGTTCACGCTGTGGCCGGGCTGGTGATCGGCTACCCCATCAATATGGATGGCAGCCTCGGCCCGCGTGCGCAATCGACGCGCAGTTTCGTGGCCAATCTGGAAAAGCATGTCGCTCTGCCGGTGCTGCTGTGGGATGAGCGCTTAAGCACCATGGCCGTCGAGCGCGTCATGCTGGACGCCGACCTCTCCCGCCAGCGGCGCGCCGAGCTGGTGGACAAACTGGCGGCAGGCTATATGCTGCAGGGGTTTCTGGATAGCCTCACATGACCGCCATTCTCCTATTATTGCTGGCTTACCTGCTGGGCTCCATTCCCTTCGGGCTGCTGTTGACTAGAGCGGCGGGGCTGGGCGATATCCGCCGGGTCGGCTCGGGCAATATCGGCGCCACCAACGTCCTGCGTACTGGCCATAAGGGGCTGGCAGCGGCCACCCTGTTGCTGGACGGCTGCAAGGGCGCCGCAGCCGTGCTGTTGGCCTCGGCGCTGGCGCCGCAGCTGGCCATTGCCGCCGGGCTGCTGGCCATGATCGGGCATATTTTTCCCGTATGGCTGCGCTTTAAAGGCGGCAAAGGCGTCGCCACCGCCATCGGGGTGCTGCTGGCCGTGCACTGGCTGGTAGGCGCGATCGTGTGCCTGGTCTGGCTGGCGGTGTTTGCCTTTACGCGCATTTCTTCCCTGGCGGCGCTGGCCGGCCTCGGTTCCGCCTGGATCGCTGCCTGGATTCTGCATGACCCGCCCGTCACCTTCATGAGCCTAGCGATTTTCCTGCTGGTCGCCTATACGCACCGCCAGAATGTCCGCCGGCTGATGAGCGGGGAAGAGCTTCATTTCCGCGGGGATAAACCATGAGGTTCGCTCCCGCCATGCAATATCCCAGCCTTGCAGCGCAGGATCCGCTGGATGTGCTGCGCCTGATCCGCACGCCCAATGTCGGCCCCATAACCTTCTTCCAGCTGATCCGGCGTTTCGGCAAGGCGAGCCGCGCACTGGAGGCCCTGCCCGAATTGTCGCGGCGCGGCGGGCGACAGCAGCCGCTGATTGCCTGTCCGGAAGCGCTGGCGCTGAAGGAAATGGAGGCAGCGGAGAAATTCGGAGCAAGATTCATTCTTTACGGCGCGCCGGACTATCCGAAACTGCTGCATGCCATTTCCGATCCGCCGCCGCTGATCGCCGTAACCGGTCATAGCCATCTCTGGCAGCGGAAGGATATCGTCGCCATGGTCGGCGCGCGCAACGCTTCGGCCAATGGCTGCCAGTTCGCGGCCCGGCTGGCGAAAGAATTAGGCTCGGCCGGGCTGACCGTCGCCTCCGGGCTGGCCCGCGGCATCGACACCTTCGTGCATAAGGGTTCGCTGGCCGGCGGCACCGTCGCCGTCATCGCCGGCGGCATCGACAATATTTATCCGTCTGAGAATGAGCCGCTATTTAAACAAATCCGCGACAGCGGTGCCATCATCAGCGAACAGCCCTTCGGCGCCATTCCCTTCAGCGGGGCATTTCCGGGCAGGAATCGTATCATCGCCGGCATGAGCCTGGGTACCGTGGTGGTCGAGGCCTCGCCCAAATCCGGCTCACTGATCACGGCACGCTTCGCCATGGAAAACAACCGCGAGGTTTTTGCCGTTCCCGGCTCCCCGCTCGATCCACGCTCGAAAGGCTGCAATCAGCTGATCCGCCAGGGTGCGACCATGGTGGAGTCCGCCGCCGATATCCTTCAGGGCATCGCCCATCTGCGCAACCTTGCCCTCGGGGAAAACCCGCCCATGTCTTATGCGCCCGATGCCGCCGCCCTGCCCGACGACGCCGAGCTTGGCGATCTGCGCCGCAGAATCCTTGAAAAACTGGGAACGACGCCGGTTGCTGTTGATGAACTCGTCGAACAATGCGAAACCTCGACGCCATCGGTGCTGGCCGTGCTGCTGGAACTGGAACTGGCCGGTAGGCTGAAACGCAGCGCGGGAAATAAGGTGTATTTATTGGAGATGGCGGAAGCAGAAACGCCCCTGTCGGTATAACCTAACGTCCGCCCGCGCGCGCCTGGCCTGTGCCTGTCTTTCCAGCTTTTGCAGGTGCTGCGCCGATGCCCATAAGCCGCTCCATATCTTCCATGTTGTGGCAGTTGGTGACGGTAATGTTGCCCCTTTTCGAGCATTCCATACCGAAGCGTTCCCTCAGGCGATTGGCAAATTCATAATAAGAGTGGCCTTCCAGCGCTTCGTTGGCAAATTCGATGCGCACGACCCGCGGTGCATTTTTATCGCGATCCCACATATCCAATACATTCACCGCCACATCATTTATTTTCAGGTCGAGTTCCCGCG
>JAGWLJ010000171.1 GCA_028873275.1 Pseudomonadota bacterium | reverse complement strand
ATGAGGACCTCGACGGAGAGATCCTCCGGCAGGTTCATCAACACGCGCGCCGCGTGGTCGGGTTTGATCTTGGACAGCACGACGGCGATGGTCTGCGGGTATTCGTTCTTGAGGAAATTGGCGAGGATTTCCTCGCTGACGTTGCCCAGCTTGTCCCAGGTGGTGCGGCCCGCCGGGCCGCGGATTTCTTCCATGATGCCGTCAACGCGGCCCTTGCCCAGCGCCTTGACCAGCAGGCGCTCGGTGGAATCCTGGTTGCCCACCAGCGCGCCCGATGCCGACACGCTTTCGGCGAATTCCATGAACAGCCGCTCCACCACCTCGGCGTTGACCGAGCCCAGGCTCGACATGATGCTGGAAAGCTCGCGTATTTCGTCGTCGTCCATCATCGAGAACAATTTGACGGCGCTTTCCTCGCCGATGGCCATGAGGAACATGGCGGCCTTCTGCGCGCCGGAGAGCTTGCGGTATTCGTCTTTGGTGTCTTTGGGAGCGGCGGCCATAGCTACCTCACGATTGCTTCAATACCCATTGGCGCAGCACGCCCATGGTCTCTTCGGGATATTTCTCGACGATCTCGTTGATCTTCTTCATCGAGGAGGATTTCATGCCGCCCTTGATATTGGCCACGTCGATCAGCAGCTCGGGCTCCTGCCCGCCGCCCCCGGCCGGAGCGCCCGGCAGGCGAGGCGCGGCAGCGCCGGCACCTGGCGACTCGAGCGCCGCCAGCTCGCCGGCCACGCGGTCGCTCGGCGCCTGCGATTGCTTGATCAGCTGGTTGATGGCGGGCCGCAGCACCAGCAGGATGGCCAGCACCGCCACCACGGCGATGATCAGGGTCTGCAGGATTGGCTGGATCTCCATCTTGAAGCGCTCGAAGAACGAGCTGCCGCCGGCCTCCGCCGCTTCCTGCGTGAAGCGCATGTTGACCACGTCGAGCCGGTCGCCGCGTTTATCGTCATAGCCCATGGCCGAGCTGACCAGCGTCTTGATCTGCTTGATCTCATCGTCGCTGCGCGGCGCGTAAGTCTGCTTGCCGTCGGCGTCGGTGGTGTAATTACCGTCCACCAGCACCGCCACCGACAGCTTGTTGACGGTGCCGCCCTCGGTGACGTGGTTCTGCACGGTTTTGGAAATTTCATAGTTGGTGGTTTCCGTGCTGCGCTCCACCTTGTGATCGCTGCTGGCGGCGCCTTCGCCGCCGGCATTGCCGCCCGGCAGATTATTGGCCACCGTGGTGGTGTCCTTGCCGCTCTTGTCCTGAGCGTTGTCGGTCTCCGAATTGCTCTGCGTCGAGCGCGCCACCTGGCCGTCCGGATCGTATTTCTCGGAGTTGGTGACGACGCGGTCGAGGTTGATGTCGGCGGCCACCTGCACGCGCACTTTGCCCGGGCCCACGACCTTCTCGATCATGTCCTCCAGCGTCTGCTCCAGGTGATTCTCATAGGCCACACGGTATTCCTGCGCGGTATCGGCTCCAGCGTCGAGGCCTTCGGCGCCGTCGCCGCGCGCCAGCAGCCGGCCGTAGCTGTCGACAATGGTCACCTTGGAGGCTTCCAGACCGGGCACCGCCGAGGCGACCAGATGCGACACCGCGACCACTTCGCCGTGCTCCAGCGTCTTGCCGCCGCGCATCTTGATGGTCACCGAAGCGCTGGGCTTTTCGCGGTCGCGTGTGAACAGCTGGCGGTTGCCCATGACCAGGTGCACGCGCGCGCTGTCGACATTATTGAGCGATTCAATGGTGCGCGACAGCTCGCCTTCGAGGGCGCGCACCATGTTAATGTTCATCACCAGGCTGGAGCTGCCGAAAGTTTCCGAGCGATCGAATATCTCATAGCCGACGATATTGCCGCCGGAGGGCAGTCCTTCCTCCGCCATGTTCATGCGCAGGCGCAGCACGCGGTCGTCCGGCACCATAATCTCGCTGCCGTTGCCGACCAGTTCATAGGGCGTGCCGGTTTTTTCCAGCTCGGCGACAATTTTTGAGCTGTCTTCGAGCGACAGGCCGGTATAGAGCGGGGCCATGCCGCCGGCCGACATGCGCAGCGCCATCACCATGAAGAAGCCGAATACCACCAGGCCGACTGCCGCCATGGCTCCGATCTTGGCCTTACCCATCCCCCGCATGGAATCCGTCAGCGTGCTCATGGTCCGATCCCCTAATGTTTCCGCGCTTATCGCCCGGCTTTTATGTTTTTACCCTACAACAGAAAAGTAAACTTTCTATTAATAGGAGGAATTTTTTTCCTAGTTACGAGTATAACAAGCATGTTTTTTTTATGCTGACAAGGTGTTCCGAAAAAAAAGTGAGCGGAGCATAAAAATTGTTTTTTATCGATTGTTTATATGCGTCGCAACGCCGCGGAATTCCTTGAGATCGAGGCTGGCCGCCGAAAAATTTTTTTTGATCGGCGAAAATGCAAGCGTGAGTCACGCGCAGCGAAAATCGGCACTCGTATTTATGGCGGATTTGAAGGTTAACAGGCTAGCCCGCTGTGTCAAAACCGAACAATTGCAGGGCAATGCGCAAGGCCTGTCCGCGGGGAGTGGCGAGCAGCGGATCTTTGGCAAGAAATTCACGCACGTCGTCGCGCGCCTGCACCAGTAATTCGCGATGCAGGAAGAGATCGGCGAAGATGAAGCGCGGCATGCCGCTCTGCCGCGTGCCCAGCAAATCGCCGCTGCCACGCAGCTGCAGGTCTTTCTCGGCGATGCGGAAGCCGTCGTCAGTGTCGCGCAGGGTGGAGAGGCGCTGGATGGCGGGATTGGGGATCGGGGATTGGGGATTGGAGTTCGCTTCCCTGATTCCTTCGCTATAGAGCAGCACGCAAGAGCTCGGCTTATCTCCTCTGCCCACGCGACCGCGCAGCTGGTGCAGCTGCGCCAGGCCGAAGCGATCGGCCTGCTCGATCACCATGATGGTGGCGTCGCGCACGTCGACGCCGACTTCCACCACCGTCGTTGCCACCAGCAACTGCGTTTTGCCGGTGACGAATTTCTGCATTTCTGCATTTCTGTCCTCTATTTTCATTCTTCCATGCACCAGCCCGACGCGATCGCCGAAGCGCGCACGGAACTCGGTGAAACGGAATTGCACGGCGGCGATGTCGTCGATCAGTTGTTCCTGCTCGCTCTCGATCAGCGGGCAGATCCAATACGCTTTTTCGCCCCGGTCGAGCGCCGCCTGCAGCCGCTGCATCACTTCCGCGTAGCGCGACAGCGGGATGACGCGCGTGGCAATTTTCTGTCGTCCCGCCGGTTTTTCCGTCAGCAGCGAGCAGTCCATGTCGCCGTAAAGCGTCATGGTCAGCGAGCGGGGGATGGGCGTGGCTGTCATGTGCAGCAAGTGCGGTGACTGGCCCTTGGAAGACAACGCCATGCGCTGCTCGACGCCGAAGCGGTGCTGCTCGTCGACCACGGCCAACGCCAGGCGGTTAAACGTCACCGCTTCCTGGAACAGCGCATGTGTGCCGATGACGATCTGAGCCTCGCCGGAAGCGATATCGGCCAGGATTTTCTCGCGCTGCTTTCCCTTGACGCTGCCGGTGAGGAGCGCGACCCGTAAATTCCCTCTCCCCTTGAGGGAGAGGGTGGCGCGAAGCGCCGGGTGAGGGGAATCATCAAGAGCTTCGAGAATTTTCTGGTAAACCCCTTCTATGTTTTCATTCACCTCATGATTCCAGAATCGCAATACATGATATCCCTTATGGTGTAGATCGAGGGTCCGGGCATCATCCTTCGCTCTTTCTGCCGCATGTTGACCGCCGTCAAGCTCGATAAGCAGTTTTTTTTCCTGGCAGACAAAATCGGCAATGTAGGGGCCGATCGGCTGTTGTCTGCGGAATTTATAATCATTCAGTTGCCTGCTGCGCAGCAGCTTCCACAATTTGCGTTCAACATCGGTGAGATTGCTGCGGAGAGCCTGAGCGTTTTCAAGGGTGCGCTCCTCATATCCCCGCTCAAATATCCCCTCACCCGCCGTCTCCGCACTTGCGGAGCCGGCACCCTCTCCCTCAAGGG
>JAGWLJ010000170.1 GCA_028873275.1 Pseudomonadota bacterium | reverse complement strand
ATCCCTCCTTCGAGATGAACGGCGCGTTACTCTCGCGCATGCAGGTGATCGTGCTGCAGCGCCTGGACGCCGAGGCCATGCGGCAGCTGATGGCGCGCGCCGAGGCGGAAATGAAAAAGCCCTTGCCGCTGACGCCGGAAGCGCGCGAAATCCTGATCGGCATGGCCGACGGCGACGGCCGCGCCATTCTCAATTTCTGCGAAATTCTGTTCGGATACAGAAGCAAAGCGCCGCTGGGGCCGGCGGAGCTGACGCAATATCTCCAGAAGCGTGCGCCGCTTTATGATAAAAAGCAGGAAGCGCATTATAACCTGATTTCGGCGCTGCATAAATCGCTGCGCGGATCGGACGCCCAGGCGGCATTGTACTGGCTGTGCCGCATGCTGGAAGGCGGCGAGGATCCGCTCTATATCGCCCGGCGCATGGTGCGCTTCGCGGTCGAGGATATCGGCCTGGCCGACCCGCAGGCGCTGGTGCAGGCCAACGCCGCCAAGGAGGCCTATGATTTTCTGGGATCGCCGGAAGGCGAGTTGGCGCTGGTGCAATGCGTGCTGTACCTGGCCACGGCGCCTAAATCCAACGCCGCTTATGTGGCGTATGGCGCAGCGGGGCGCAGCGCACGCGAGCACGGCTCGCTGATGCCGCCCATGCATATCCTCAACGCCCCTACCAAGCTGATGCAGGAGCTGGGCTACAGCAAGGGTTATGAATACGATCACAACGCCGAAGATGGCTTTTCCGGCCAGAATTATTTTCCGGATGGCATGCGGCGGGAGGATTATTATCGGCCGGCCGAGCGCGGCTTTGAGCGGGATATTATCAAGCGGCTGGAATATTGGGAAAAGCTGCGAAAAAAGCGCATGGAAGAGGCCGAAACAGAGTAAGGCAGCTGACTTTTTATTATTTAAATCAATACATTAAAAACATTCTCCTTTTTGGCGTAATGTGCGCATTTGACGGGTCAAATCGCCGCACAGGCCATGGTCGGAAGGGAGTTTTTTGTAAATCGACGCATAACTGTAACAATTCGTATCTATAATGAAGGATGGCATACCATAACTAAGCGGCCCGCATGAGCATTTACGCCTATCCCGAATCGAAGATTATTGATGAGGTGACTTTCGAGAAGTCGGAAGGCGGCCATCTACGTGCATATCTGCATGCTAACACCGCTGCAGATGCAGATACGTTGCATGATATTACTTGTAACATGGCAAAACGCAGCTGGCGGACGATTCCCTGTTCCATAAACGGGAAACCGCTGCTGGAAGTACAGGACATCCCTTCCGAGAAGGAATTTACCGGAATTCTCGAGCAGGCCGGCTGGGCGCAGGGGCAACGCCGGCATACCACGACGGAGAAGGACAAGCTCAGCTGGGGAGAACTGATAAAGAAACGTAGCCTCGGCGCCAGCGGATTGGCCTATATCGTCGGCGATCTCAGCTTTGCCACCTATGGCTATAAGGACAGCAACAAACTGAACCTGGCAGCGGGCCTGCTTTATGGTGCGGGCACTGCCTCGCTGCTCGTGGGAGGGCGAAAGGACCCGTCCGACCTGCAGACACGCGATATCGCCAAAAAAATCGCCCAACATTTCCGCGCTCAGAATATTGAACTGCCGGAGGGATGTTCGCTGGCATCTATTACCGAGGACCATAACAAGGGATTGATCAAAAAAGCCGATGACCTTTTTCGCCGTTATCCTTCAGAGCTGATGAATCTTTTTTTCGCGGCGGCGGGCGTATGCATTGCGGTGGCGGCTTATCGATCCAAAAGCAAGCCTATTGCAAATCACGAGGTCACGGAAGTAATGAACCGGTTGGCAAAAAAGAATCCGGCCACATCGTTTTCATGGGGAAATATCCGCCAGCAAATGGAGAAGAACCACAAGCGAGAGGCATGGCTGGATATCGGGCTGGGCGGTATGACGGCGGCTTCCGGCCTGTTTGCCATGTCGGTGCCGGAAAAAGCCAGAGATCCGGACGATCCGCCTCAGCATGGGCTGGCGGCCGCCTGGGAATGGATACGCGAGCGTCCGTTGGCCATCGCCGGAGCAGGTTATATGGTGAGCACCCTGTGCCATGCCGTGAGCACTACTCTGGCCTGGAAATATGCCAGTAATGATCGCCGCAAGTCGGTGCCGTTTCGCGCTTTGTTTGTGGCGGCCAATCTTGTAGCGGAAGTGCTGCTTGCCATCTCATCCAAAGGCCATGGCGAGGGCGTGGTCAGCGACAAGAGCGTCGACAGCAGCACCATCGCCATCGCCGCCGACCTGATCGTGCGCCAGCCCAAAGCCATGCAAAATGCGCTGATCGACTATATGGGAAATTTTCTCGGCCGGCAGGACGTGCTGGCCATGGGCAACGAGGAAGCCGCCAATCTCCTGCGTACGCAGGTCGAGGCCATGCGCAGCAACCCATGGGCGCAGCCCTCGGTTTCGGCCCCGGCTGCGGCGCAGCTTCCCGCCCCCGAGCCGGCCAAGGAACAGCAGCCGGCCCCATGGGAGGCGCGACTCAATGCCTCGCGGTTGTCTCCCAGCCTTTCTCCCGGCCTCTAGGCTGCTCCCTCTTATATTTCCTCGCTGCGCCAAGGATGTCGATTTTATCCACGCGCCGGTAAAATGAAGGCCAACTCATGGAGCGCTTATGGCAGACACCCGGCCTGACGACACCTCCAATACCATGACGCTGTTTACCATCCTCGCCATACTGGCGGTGGTGGTGCTCGGCTACCTGATCTACGCGCAGGTGCATTACAACCGCACCGGCAGCTTCGCCCCGTCCGATACCTCCGCTAAAAGTGCGCCAGCGGAAAGCGGCGCTACCGCCAGCAATGAAAGCGCTGGCAATGCGAATACCGTCAATACCGGCGGCACGGCGGCCACGCCGCCGGCGGCGACCAGCAATCCTCCCGCCGCCATGGGAACGGCACCCGCCGCCCCGACCTCGCCTTCGTCCGATAACGGATCCGGCGCGGCCAATGACAACGGCACCCGCGTGCCCGGCGAGAACACCACTCCCAGCCCCAATACCGGCGCCGGCGGCCAGCAGTAGCAGCTATGCCGCCTCGCGCTTGCGCCCCATTTCGCGGCAGCTTTGCGCGCAGGCGCGGCAGGCTTCGGCGCAACGCTGCATGACCTCATCGCCTATATCATCGCAGCTTCGGGCGCAAGCCTCGCAGACATCGGCGCAGGCGGCGCAGACACTGGTGTGCAGCGGGGAATTGCGCGTCATGAAATCGGCGGCAGCCTGGCAGATCTGGATGCAGTCCACCATGATGCGGACATGATATTCCCCGGCATGCGCGCCGCCGGTGGGCAGACAATGCTGAAACAGCGTCTCCTGGCATAGATGGCGGCATTCCCAGCACAGCCGGACGCATTCCTGTAAGCGGGTGTTTTGCATGATTATCCTCCCTGAATCGTTAATGAGCCTGGCTTTCTGTGGCTGGCGTTACTTTTCTCTTGCTTTTTTTCCGCCAATCCTTAATGGCTAGTCCTCCGGTGAATGAGGCTTTGCGCTTCGCAGCGCCGGAAAGATGCGTCCCCGCCTCCGCGGGGACATTGGATTTGCACCCACTCGCTGTGCTCGTGGGCAAATCTCAATGGCTCGGTAGCTCAGCGGTAGAGCAGGGGAATCATAATCCCTTGGTCGGGGGTTCAAATCCCTCCCGAGCCACCAATTAAATCAATAGTTGTGTAATAGCGCTATATTGAGAGCGCATCTGCAGGGCAAAGATCCCATGCGGTATTACGTCTTCAGTTTATTCACTGCCTGGGAAAATCAGCTGGAGCTTTGGGTTTCAGAGCATTGGAACCCAAGGTTCTGCATACATCCGAGGAAATCGCTATTGCCGCAATCATCGCTTGATGAAGTGGGAATACGTAATACTGCCTGGCAGTTGGTAAAGTCTGGCAACGGATAAGCGCTGGGGTCGTTAGGCCATGTGCATAGCACGGTATCGGTGACATTGGGCGAATTAGGATCAGGTTTGCAAACATTTGTAGGACTGTCAGCCCAGGCCATCCCGAGAGGCATGATAGCAAGC
>JAGWLJ010000169.1 GCA_028873275.1 Pseudomonadota bacterium | reverse complement strand
CATCGTGCTGACGCTGCGCCCACCGCGGCCGGACGTGCGCACGCAGAACATCGCCCGCCAGCTGGCGCGCGGGAATGATGTTAAAGTTGTGCAGGTGAAGCCGGGGCAGGGGATCTGAACATGGAGCAGCATTTCTTCGGAAATATCGGTATCATGCATTACCTGGTCGTTTCTGGCCTGCTGTTTACGCTTGGCATTTGCGGCATTTTCCTCAACCGCAAGAACATCATCACCATTCTGATGTCGATCGAGCTGATATTGCTGGCGGTCAACATCAACTTTGTCGCTTTCTCGGTGAAGCTGGGAGACATCACCGGCCAGATCTTCGCCATGTTCGTGCTGACGGTGGCGGCGGCGGAGGCAGCGATCGGGCTTGCTATTCTGGTGATTTATTTCCGCAACCGCGGCACGATCGCCGTGGAAGATATCAATATGATGAAGGGATAATTATGGAACAGCAGACTGTGCAATGGGGCGTTATGCCGGACAGGGACGGGAATTACCGGTACGAGACGCTCACGCGGCTTTCCCTGGCGGATGCTTCCGAGCTGCAGGAAAAAGTAGCCGTGCTGGACCGCAATAAACGCGGAAAGCATGAAACGGTGCCATTCCGTCTTTCCGTCGTTGGCGTAGATTCAAAGACCAGGCAGAGGCAATATCAATTCACCTGGGTTACTTCCGAACAGCAATTTGGGGAAGTATTTCCTGATGCGCAACTACTGAGAATGAACGACACTCCGTCGCAAATGCGAGCCTGACTGCCGACATGATCATCTTACTGGTATTCCTGCCCCTTCTTGCCGCCGTCAGCACCGGCCTGCTGGTGTTCGCCGGCGCTGCCCAGCCGCGGCTGGCGCATAAGCTGACCTGCGGCGGCATGGTGATTTCGGCGCTGCTGGCGGGTGGAATCTTTGCCGAGTTTGCTTCCGTTGCCATGGCGCAGCAGGACTGGCATGAGCTGTTCGGGCCGGGCGGGCTGGTGTATAAGGTGCAGCTGGCGCCGTGGATCGCCTCCGGCGATTTCACCGCCGGCTGGACGCTGCGCGTCGACGCGCTGACGGCGGTGATGCTGGTCGTTGTCACCTGGGTGTCGGCGGTGGTGCATCTCTACTCGGTGGGCTATATGCATGAAGACCCGCATCAGCCGCGCTTCATGTGTTACCTGTCGCTATTCACCTTCTTCATGCTGATGCTGGTGACTTCCGATAATCTCGTGCAGCTGTTCCTGGGCTGGGAGGGCGTGGGCCTGTGCTCCTACCTGCTGATCGGGTTCTGGTTCAAAAAACCCTCGGCCAATACAGCGGCCATCAAGGCGTTCATCGTTAACCGCGTCGGCGATTTCGGTTTCGCGCTGGGGATTTTTGGCGTGTTCGCGCTGTTCGGCACCATCCATTTCGATCCCATCTTCGCAAGCGCCAAGGATCATGTCACCGATTCTATGCGCTTCCTGGGCCATGATTTTCCGGCGCTGACGCTGCTGTGCATACTGCTCTTCATCGGCGCTATGGGCAAATCGGCGCAGATTGGCCTGCACACCTGGCTGCCCGATGCTATGGAGGGCCCAACGCCGGTGTCGGCGCTGATCCATGCCGCCACCATGGTGACGGCCGGCGTGTTCATGGTGGCCAGGCTGTCGCCGATCTTTGATTATTCGAAGCAAGCGCTTGACGTAGTATGTATAGTGGGTGGACTGACTTGTTTCTTCGCCGCCACCGTCGGGCTGGTGCAGAACGACATCAAGCGCGTCATCGCTTACTCCACCTGTTCGCAGCTGGGGTATATGTTTTTCGCCTGCGGTGCGGGGGCGTATGCGGCGGGCATCTTCCACCTGATGACGCATGCTTTCTTCAAGGCGCTCTTGTTCCTGGGGGCCGGGTCGGTGATCCACGGCATGTCAGGCGAGCAGGATATGCGCCATATGGGCGGCATCTGGCGCAAAATGCCGATCACTTACCTGTATATGTGGATTGGCTCGCTGGCGCTGGCCGGCATCCCCTTCTTCGCCGGTTACTACTCCAAGGATTCCATTCTGGCAGCGGCTTATGCGGCGGGGCCGGGGCCGGCGCGCTGGGCCTTCTGGTTCGGCATCGTCGCCGCCTTCATGACGGCGTTTTATTCCTGGAGGCTCTTATTCATGACTTTCCACGGCAAGCCGCGCGCCTCCAAGGAAGTGATGCATCATGTGCATGAATCTCCGGGCGTCATGCTGAAGCCGCTGGCACTGCTTGCCTTCGGTGCGATCTTCTCCGGTGTATTCGGCTATTACGCACTGGAGATGGTGTCTCCGGATGGCGATTTCTGGCAGCACGCGCTGGTGCCGCAGCCCATCCTCGAAGAGGCGCATCACGTGCCCGATTGGGTCGAGATGCTGCCGCTGGTCATGGGGCTGTCGGGCATTGCCATAGCCTGGCTCTTTTATATTTTGCGCCCGGCGCTGCCCGGCAAGCTGGCGGCGGCGTTGCCGTTCCTCTATCGCTTCCTGCTCAATAAATGGTATTTCGATGAACTGTATGATCTGATATTCGTGCGGCCGGCGAAAAAGCTCGGCCATTATCTGTGGAAATTCTGGGATGAGAAAATCATCGATGGACTCGGCCCCAACGGCGCGGCATTGGCGACCGTGCTTTCCGCCATGCGCGTCAGCCGTCTGCAGACGGGCTATGTCTACCATTATGCCTTTGCCATGCTGGTGGGGTTCATGATTCTTATGAGCTGGGTAGTGTTTTTATGAGAACATTCATTACCGTCATCCCCGCGAAGGCGGGGATCCATTCGCGAATAGATTCCCGCCTTCGCGGGAATGACGAGGGGGTTGGATGCTCCTGACCGCTCTCATATGCCTGCCGCTGCTCGGCGCTTTCCTGATCCTGCTCCTGGTGCGCGGCGATACGCCGCATGCGGCCGCGGAGGCGCGCTACATCGCGCTGTTTACCACGCTCCTGACCTTCGCCATGTCGCTTCCCTGCTGGATCGGATTCGATACGCATACGGCCGATTTCCAGTTCGTGGAGAAGGTGGAGTGGGTCAGGGGGCTGGGCATCAATTATTACCTCGGCATCGACGGCATCTCGCTATTCATGGTGCTGCTCACCACGCTGCTGATGCCGATCTGCATCCTGTGCAGCTGGGAATCCATAACCCAGCGCGTGCGCGCTTTCATGGTGTGCTTCCTGCTGCTGGAATCGATGGTCATCGGCGTGTTCTGCGCGCTCGATGCCTTCATGTTCTACCTGTTCTTCGAGGGGATGCTGATCCCGATGTACCTGATCATCGGCATCTGGGGTGGCAAGCAACGCATTTACGCCGCCTATAAGTTTTTCCTTTATACCTTCGCCGGGTCGGTGCTGTTCCTGGTCGCCATCATCTACATGTATCGCGCCTTCGGCACTGCCAGCATTCCCGACTGGATCAAGACGGCGCCGCATCTGGGCTTGAATGTGCAGAAATGGCTGTTCCTGGCCATGCTGGCATCGTTTGCCGTCAAGGTGCCGATGTGGCCGGTGCATACCTGGCTGCCCGACGCGCATGTGCAGGCACCCACCGCCGGCTCGGTGATCCTGGCCGGCATCCTGCTCAAGATGGGCACGTACGGCTTCCTGCGCTTTTCGCTGCCCATGCTGCCCGAGGCGTCGCATTATTACGCGCCGCTGATCTGGGGCCTGAGCGTCGTGGCGGTGATTTACACCTCGCTGGTGGCGCTGATGCAGCAGGATATGAAAAAGCTGATTGCTTACTCTTCCGTAGCGCATATGGGTTTCGTGACGCTCGGCATCTTCGCTTTCAACATGCAGGGCATTGAGGGGGCGATTGTCCAGATGATCAGCCACGGCCTGGTTTCCGGCGCGCTGTTCCTCTGCGTCGGCATCGTCTATGACCGGCTGCATACGCGCGAGATCGCTCGCTATGGCGGCCTGGTCAATATCATGCCGCGCTATGCCGCCATTTTCCTGTTCTTCACATTGGCTGCCGTCGGCCTGCCGTCGACTTCCGGCTTCGTCGGCGAATTCCTGATCCTGCTCGGCGCCTTTAAGGCCAGCACCTGGATGACCTTCCTGGCCACCACAGGTATTATCCTGGGCGCTGCCTAT
>JAGWLJ010000168.1 GCA_028873275.1 Pseudomonadota bacterium | reverse complement strand
CGGACGGCACGGTTTATCATTGGTTCTCCATTGAGGCGCCGCAGATGCAGCCAATGCCGACTTATCACAGCTACGCGGCGCCGAATGGGAAGCGCTTCCCGGTGCTTGAAGGATCCATGGAGACTCCTGCTGAGCCGCAATTTTGCGAATTACAGATTCAGACAGATGCACATCACCATATCCAGAGAATATCCATTGTGAACGACAGTATCGGAAAATGGAGCAATTCGCTCTGCACAGAAATATTTTCTCCGTAACTACGCCGCTCCTGCCATTTGAGATTCGGTGTCCCCGAGGCGGCAGTATTCTGCCACGCAGGTGACTTTGTTGCCGGAGGCATTGAATGCGATGCGTGCGAAGTTGCTGTGAAGTGCGATCCACAAGCCGCGGCCATTGGGTATGCTGCTATCGGTCAACTTCCCGATGTACTTATGCCAGGCAAAGCCACCCCCCTGGTCGCCAATGGTAAGGCGACATTGCCGGTCATCGCGTAGAAGGCTGATCTCCACCTCCTTATCGGCATTTTCTGGTAAGGCCAGGCGGCGATTGATCTCCTCCAACCATATCCCCTGTCGCACCAGCGCCGTTTTTGTGGCAAATCCGATGCCGAGATTGCCGTGCTCGACGGCGTTGAGCAGCAATTCATAAATGCCGGTAACAGCAGCTTCGGACATGGGAAAATGCTGCGCCAGTGTCTGTGCGACCGAATACAGGTTTTCAAGATCTTTGATCGTACGGGGGCGTATACGTATGTGCATCATAGCGGGCGGCTTTTCTGTCGGACGCAAATGGCGAGGGTCAGATCGTCACGCAGCGCGTCGCCAGTGTGGTGGCAGAAGTAATCGAGCAATTTCTTCCTGATTGTGCCAGCCGTCGCTCCCGCATGCTCCTCCAGCAGGGCCATGATATTTTTCTCCGAAATATATGTGCCGTTGGCATCTGGGGTCTCAATGAATGCATCGCTGTAGAGCAGCAGGAGGTCGCCGGGGGAAAAGGGAATGCCCTGCGTATAATAAAGATGCAAACCGATGCCCAGCGGCACGCCGCTGCCGTCGAGTTGTTCTGCCTTTCCGCTTGCACTGCGTAGAATGATGGGATGCGGTGCGCAGGCGCAGGCGTAGAAGAGCTGATTGCTCTGCGTGTCGATGATGCCATAGAACATGGTGGCGAACTGGCCGCGCAGCAGCAGATGCAATAGCTTGTCGTTGAGATGCGACAGGTATTCTCCGGGTCGTGCCGCCATGGTAGTATATTCCTTGAGGTGAGCCTGCAGGCGGAAGGCATTGAGTGCCGCGGCCACCCCATGCCCGGAAAAATCTACCATCCACAAGGCGGCTTGATGCGGGAACAGATTTTTCATGCCCCAGAAATCCCCGCCGATTTCCGAGGAGGGATGAAAATAGGAGTCGATATCGAGCTGACATTGCCGCTCGATGCCGGTGATATCCTCCAGGCTTGGCAAGATAGCCTGCTGCAGTTGCCGGGCGTGCTCCAGTTCAGTTTCAATGCGGGCCTTGTATATCTGCAGGGCTTTCAGCGAATGGCGTTTTTCCAGATGCACCATGACGCGCGCGCGCAATTCATCTGGGTAGACCGGTTTGCTGACGAAGTCGGTGGCTCCCTTGGCGAAGGCCTTTACCCGCAATTCGGGTTCGGTCATGCTGGTTTGAATAAGAATCGGCAGATCATTGTAAGATTCCTGCCTGCGGATGGTTTCACAACATTCAAACCCGTTCATGCCGGGCAGCATGATATCGAGGATAATGAGCTCAGGCTTGAAATCGTTCATTTTTTCCAACGCTTCTTCAGCACTTGCGACGGATAATAATTGGTTGAATCCACCGGCACGCAGCGCTTTTTCAAGAAAGAGCCGATTGATCTCGTTGTCCTCCACGATCAGGATCGACGAATTGAGTATTTGTGGGATCAGGGCAGTGGACATGTTCAGCTTTCCTTGCTCGATAGCGCGGGGTAGTTACTGACAGCATATTCCCTGATACGGTCAATTTGCTGCCTTATCTGCTTCAATAAATCGCTGCGCTGATTGTAAGAAAGATCTGCCTGTTCCGCCGTCCGACAGAGATTTTCCAGAACTTTCATGCCCAGGTTGGCGGCTGGACCACGCAGGCCATGTGCCGCGTCGCGCCAACGTTGGGATTCGTTCCTTCGCCGGGCATGTTCCAGCGATGCGGTGAATTCTTCGGCCATGCGGAAGAACAACGCCAGCAATGCCGCCTGATCCTGGTCACTATCTGCTACCATTCGCAGGCGCTCAACATCCATCGGCACGCCTGGTTCTTGGCTGCCCACAGGGAGCGCTATGGCGCCATCAGCAAAAATGAACCAGCGTTCCAGCACTTCCTTCATCTGCTCTGGCTGCAGCGGCTTGCTGAGATATTCGTCCATCCCGGCCTGGAAGCAGGCCGCACGATCACCGGAAAGCGCATTGGCTGTCATAGCGATGATGGGGATATGCGCGTCGCCTTCATGGGCGCGGATAAGGCGGGTTGTCTCATAGCCATCCCGCACCGGCATTTTGCAGTCCATGAAGATAACGTCATACCCGCTTTTTTGTCTGGTGCTGCTGTGGCTCCATTGCTCGAAAGCCTCCTGGCCGTTGCCGGCGACGTCGATCTGCCGGAAGCCAAATTTTTTGAGAAGCGTGCCAAGGAACAGTTGGTTGACGGGATGGTCATCGGCAATCAGCACTCGCGCATCCTTGGCCCTGATGCGCTGTTCGTTCATTGAAGCAGCGTGCCTTGTCCGGCCCGGGGCTACTGCTTCCGCAGTGGTAGCCGGCAAAGTGAACCAGAAACGAGATCCTTGATTTTCCTTGCTGTCAAAACCGATCTCACCACCCAGCATGATCACGAGTTGCTTAGTAATGGCCAACCCCAGCCCAGTTCCGCCATAAATGCGGGTGATGGCAGAGTCGCCCTGCACAAATTTCTCGAAGATGTCATTTTTCTTGTTTTCCGGTATGCCAATGCCGGTGTCTTTCACCTCGCAGTACAAGGTGCTTACTTTGTCATCATAGGATAACCGTGCTTCCACTGTACCTGTCTCGGTGAATTTTACCGCGTTGCCGGCTAAGTTGGTGACAATCTGCGCAAAGCGTCCGGCATCGCCGATCACTTTATCCGGTATCCGCGTATCGATGTCGTACGACAGGTGGATGGTTTTCTTATCGGCCAGCGGCTTCAGCAATTTGAGGGTTTGCGCAAAGCTGGTTTTGATGTCGAAGGGCCGACGGTCCAATATCAGCTCACCCGCCTCGATTTTTGACAGGTCGAGCACGTCATTGATCAGCAGCAGCAGGTTCTGTGCCGAATGGTGAATGGTGTCGGTGTATTCCTGCTGCATAGGGTCGAGCGCGGTGTCGCGCAGGAGATAAGCCATCCCCATGATCCCGTTGAGCGGTGTGCGCAACTCGTGGCTGATATTTGCCAGAAATTCACTTTTCATCTGGCTGGCATTTTCGGCGGTCCGGCGCAGAGCATCAAGCTGAAGGTTTTTAATGGCCAATTCCTGCGTGCGTTGCGCCACCTGCCGCTTTAGCATCTCCTGCACGGACAGAAACAGGGCCGAGACGATCAGCAGCCCCGCCGTACCCAGCACAATCAGCACCATCTCCTCATGATTCTGCCGGTCGTCATAACGGCACTGAGCGAATGGCGTCATTGCTGCCGCCGCCATGCCGGTGTAATGCATGCCGCAGACGGCCAGCCCCATGATCAGGGATGCGGCAATTCTCCAGGCCATGCGGTGGCGCCGGTCGTGCCGCTCCAGGTGGAAGACGATCCATAGGGCGGCGGCCGATGCGCCGATGGCAATGACGACGGAAAGCAGGAATAGGGAAGGGATATAGCGCAGCGTCGCATCCATGCGCATTGCCGCCATGCCGGTGTAATGCATGGCGCAGATGCATATTCCGAGGAGCACTGCGCTGCCCGCCCAACGCAGAGCAGAAAGGCGCGGCGATTGCGTGATCTCGAGAACAAGGTAGGCAAGGCCGATGGCGATGAGCATGGAAAGAGCGGTCATCGACGGGTCATAGGCGATCGCCATGCGGGTTTTATAGGCCAGCATGCCGATGAAATGCATCGACCAGATC
>JAGWLJ010000167.1 GCA_028873275.1 Pseudomonadota bacterium | reverse complement strand
CGATTCCGTCGCCAACGCCGCCCTGCTCAAGATGTTCCAGGCTTACGACCTCGTGCGCGGCAGCATGACCACCTCGCAGCAGAGCACGGTCGATCACTGGCTGGCCGGCATCGGCAACGCGCTGATCAGCGGCCAGAATGCGGCGCTGGCCAGCGGCTCCATCGAAGCGGTCAACAACCACCATTCCTGGCAGCTTCTCGAAGTCGGCACCATCGGCACGGTGCTGAATAATTCCGCCTTCATCCATTACGTCACCGACCAGAGCGGTTTCCTGAGCCAGATCGGCAACAACCTGAAATCCTTCGCCGGCGAGCCAGCCTATCTCGGCGTCGATTACGACCAGCGGCATGCCTATCACTACGTCGCCTATAACCTGCAGGCGCTGGGACAGCTGGCCGAGCTGGTCGATCGCATCGGCCATCTGCCGGGCAATCCCTACGGCATCAATTACAACCCCTTCACCGTGCAGGTGAACGGCGCCTCGATCCAGAATACGCTGGACGCGCTGCTACCCTACGAATCCGGCCAGAAAACGAGCACCACCGAGTTCCAGGGATCGAAGGACCCCAACGACGCGGCGCGGCTGGCCAACGGCTCGCTGTCCAGCACCTACCATCCTTCCGACGGGCTGCCGGCGCTGGCCGCCGCCGATTATTTCGGCCACAGCGTCACCGATCCGCTGATGAACAACCAGACGTACAACCTGGCGCAGCTGACCGACAGCATCATGAAGGCCAGCGGTCAGACTCCTTCCTCAACGACGCTGCCGACGGCGCAGTTCCTGCAGAACACGATCGAGAGCCCGTATGACGGCACCTCTACCGGCACCTCAGGGGGCGTTTCCGGCGCCAGCAAGCCGGTGACCGTCAAGGTCGGCACCAGCGGCGGCACGCACAGCTATGACGGCAGCGCCGGCAACGATACCTATGAGTTTTACCTGCATACCGGCCAGACGACGATCTCGCATTTCGGCGGCAATGACGTGCTCGCCATCGAAAGCAAGATCTACAGCTCGGCCAGCGCCGCGCTGAGCCATGTGCAGTATGCTGGGGGAAACGCCACGCTGGCGCTCGACTCCGGCAGCAGCATCACGCTGACCGGCATCGCCGATCACGGCCTCACCGCCGGCGAATTTCACATCTTTTCCTGAAGCATCCAGAGTGTGGTCCGACTGACCCGCCGGAAGGCGGGTCTTTTTTTGCCTACTCCCCCCGCCACTTGATCGAGCAGCCGATGCTGGGCGTCTGGATGGCGGGAGCGCGGCCGGTTTCGGCCAGCTGCTTCATGGCTTCGAAAAGCTCACGCGCGCCACCCTGCTTCCTTTGCATGCCTGAATCATCGAGCCGGCCGCGAAATTGCAATGCAAGTCCCGCATCGAAGCCGAAGAAATCCGGCGTGCAGACGGCGCCGTAGGCTTTGGCGACTTCCTGCGTTTCGTCGATGACATAGGGAAAGGTGAATCCGTGCTGCTGATGGAAGCGGATCATGTTGTCGAAGGAATCGTCGGGATAATTCTCGACGTCGTTGGACATGACGGCGATGCTGCCGATGCCGAGCTTCGCCAGCTCCGCCGCATCACGGGCGATCTTATCGGCGATGGCCTGCACGAACGGGCAGTGGTTGCAGATGAACATGACCAGCAGGCCGTTTTTGCCTCTGGCCATCGACGGCGAGTGAAATTTTCCGTCGGTGCCTTTCAGCCGGAAATCCGGCGCTTTCCAGCCGGCCTGCGCCGGCGGCGTTTCAAGAGCGGGCATGAGCGTACCTCCTTATGCCAGGAGGAGTATAGGGCAGGAAAAAGCGATTGTCATGCGGTCGTCATTCCCCTTCGCGGGGACGACGCTTATTTCATCGACATGGCCATGGAATGGGCGCGGCTGACCAGCGCTTCCAGCTTGGCGATGACGCCCCGCACGCCCTGCGAAGCGGCGATGCTGCCGAACTCGGCGCGGTGGGTGGTGATCAGGCTGACGTTTTCGATGATGATGTCGAGCACCTTGTATTTGCCGGCGTTCTCGCGCACCAGGTATTTGACGTTCAGGTTATCCTGATTGGCCAGCATCATCTGCGTGCGCACGGTGAAATCGCTGCCCTCGGCGTCGCCGACGCCGGCGATCCTGATATCGCGGATACGTTTGTCGGGATCCTCGGCGAAATTGGAGACGTAACTCTCGGTGAGATAGGTGCGGTAGAGCGAGGTGTATTGCTGCCGCTGCTCATCGGTGGCTTCATTCCACGCCTTGCCCAGCACGAAGCGGGCGATCCAGTCGATATCGACCGATTTGCTGAACGCCTGCCGCAGGACGTCCTTGCGGTCGGACATGTCCTTCTTTGGGTCCTGGACGATAGCCAGCACCTTCTGTGCGAAATCCTTGGCGAATGCCTCATGCACTTGCTGCGCCTGCCCGGTGGCAGCGCTTTCCTCGGCGCGCGCCGGATGCAATGCCGGAATCGCCGTGCTGAGTAACGCCAACGCCATCGCTATAGGTTTTATTGCCTTCATGAACGTCTGCTTCTCCTTATTTATCAGTATACCACAAAAATTATTAACTTTTAATAAAATCATCAATGGCATTGCGCCATGAGCCCGCCTGCGGCTATATCGGGGAAATGCCGAGTATACTATCAATCGCCTCCCTTCGCAAGGAATACGGCCGCAAAGCCGCGGTGGACGGCGTTTCCTTCGAGGTGGGGCGCGGCGAGATCGTGGGGCTGCTCGGCCCCAACGGCGCCGGAAAAACCACGACAATCAACATGATCCTCGGCGTGCTTGAGCCCAGCGGCGGCAGCATCCGCATCGAGGGCATCGACATTGCGCAAAACCGTACGCAGGCGCTTTCCCGCACCAATTTCGCCGCCGTTTACGCCCCGCTGCCCGGCAACCTGACCGTCGTGCAGAACCTGCGCGTGTTCGGGCTGCTCTACGGCGTGAAGCGCTTAAGCCGCCGTATCGAGGAGCTGCTTAATCAGTTCAGCCTGCATGAATTCCGCGACAGCAAATGCGGCGTGCTGTCCTCCGGCGAGCAGACGCGGGTGGGGCTTGCCAAGGCCATGCTGAACCACCCTACCCTGCTGCTGCTCGACGAGCCGACCGCTTCGCTCGACCCGTCCACCGCCCGCGACATCCGCGCCCGCATCCGCGACATCGCGGCGCAGGATACCAGCGGCGTGCTGTGGACCTCGCACAATATGTACGAGGTAGAGGAAGTGTGCGACCGCGTGCTGTTTCTTTCCCGCGGGAAGATCATTCTGGAGGGCGATCCCAAGACGCTGCCGCGCGAGCACGGCAAGGAAACGCTGGAGGAACTGTTCATCACCGTGGCACGCGAGCCGCTGACGCTGGAGGCCAGATAATGAACCCATGCCGCATCTTCGCTGTCGTCCTGCGCCAGCTTTACCTGCTGCGCAACAGCATGACGCGCGTGGTACCCCTCTTTATCTGGGTGGCGCTCGACATCGTCGTGTGGGGATTTATCACGCGCTACTTGAACGCCATCACCGGCGCCGGGCTTAATTTCGTGCCGCTGTTTCTGGGCGCGGTGCTGCTGTGGGACTTTCTAGTGCGCGTCATGCAGGGCGTGACCATGGCTTTCATGGAGGATTCGTGGTCGCGCAATTTCCTCAACATGTTCGCCTCGCCGCTGAAGATCACAGAATACTTGAGCGGGCTGGTGATCTCCAGCATCGGCACCAGCCTGGTCGGGCTGATCGTCATGCTGCTACTGGCCACCTGGATTTTCGGCCTGTCCTTCTTCGCTTACGGTATGATGCTGCTGCCGTTCCTGCTGGTGCTGTTTTTGTCCGGCATTGCGCTCGGGATCGTCGGCAGCTCGATCATGCTGCGCTTCGGCCCGGCCTCGGAATGGTTCATCTGGCCGATTCCGGCCGTGGTGTCGCCGTTCGTGGGCGTGTTCTATCCCGTCGCCACCCTGCCGCACTGGATGCAGGCGATCTCACGCCTGCTGCCGCCATCGTATGTGTTCGAGGGCATGCGCGCCATCGTGGCCGGCCATGGCGTTCCGCCGGCGGCGCTCGCCATCGGCTTCGGGCTGTCGCTGCTCTATATCCTGCTCGCCTGCCTGCTGTTCGCCCGCATCCACCGCTACGCGGTGAAGACCGGTTTGATTGC
>JAGWLJ010000166.1 GCA_028873275.1 Pseudomonadota bacterium | reverse complement strand
TGGGCAGCATAGCTTCCCCGCGGAAGCGCAATGGAGCCGGCAGGAAACGGCGGTACGATCCACAATCAACAGGAATTTCGCTCGCCCCCACGAATTCGGCGGTATCAACCTCGAGCAACAGACACGCAACGGCCGCAACCTCGCCGGGCCCAATGGGGGGCAAGCCATATTCGAGGACATCATCCCAGCGACAGAGCGTGAAGCGCTTGGCAGGGAGTTCATGCAAAGACTGAATAACCGGATTCAGGTAATCGCCACTAATGGAAGTCAGACTCACATAAGTCATGCGCTCGACAGCATATCCAACGATATTTTAAGTATTACCCGGCAATACCGAAATCCCGATGCAGTATTGGGGATGACTGCCAGGGGACAGGATATCCTCGATCGTAATATTGTCATGAACGAGCGCACAGCAGCGAGAATGGAAGAACTCGGCAGAACCATTCAGAGAGGGGCGGCCATTTACAGAAACGGCAATCCCAATCAAATTACATCAAATCAATTCGTCAACGCATTACAGGAAGTGGAGGGGATGCTTTCGGCTACGGGGCGCGCCTCTCTCCACCGGCAGAATATCCGCATTGCGCTCAACAATATACAGCCGGAAAATATATCCACTACTCCACCACACGCCTCTACATCCTTCGCCAAAGGCGAGCGCATCGGCAGGGGCGCTGGCACTAGAACATCTCAAGCTGCTCCCGGTGAATCATTACCCGCCCCGCAGCCACATGCCACCCCCGCCGCCAGAGCCCAGCGCGTTTCGGCAGGCGCTAATCATGGCCTCAACCTTGGGCTTGGACTCTATGGTTTATATGAAAGCGTCACCCATAATGACTGGATTCGCGCCGGAATTGATACTGCCAACGTCGGCGTCGGCGCAGCGGCCGCCTTTGGAAAAAATCTGCCCGTCATTGGTAACGCCCTCATGCTGGCCGATGGCACCTATCAAACAGTTCAGGACTTTCGACATGGCGGCATAGGGCGTGGCCTAGAACGGGCCGCAGGTAGCGCTGTAGTGGTTGGCACAGGCATAGGCATCGGCATGGCCGTAACTGCTGGCGTTTTGACAGCCCCGGCATGGGCAACGGGACTTTTAGTAACCGGAGCCGTAATAGGCACCGCCTCCACCGTAAACAACGCTATCCAGATACGCTGCATGCTTTCCGAAACACAGGCCATTTACGCCCAGGAAGACCAGCGCTTCGCCGCTCAGAATGATTCCCGCCATATTGTTACCTTTGCCAACCGTATGCTATTCAGCGGCAGGCCGGAAGAAAACGAAGCAAAACGACGGGAATTTGCAGCCAGAGGCGCGAAATTCGATACGAACGGCTACTTTGATCTTAATGATCGCACAACAAGGAACATCGTTTCCGAGGCATTGACACAGGAAGAAAGCAGGCAGCGCCGGATATTCAATGAGAATAACGTATCACGCTACAATATCTTTGCCAGCAGCCGGACGCATGACAGGCGTAACGAGGCGGATTACAGCCTGCGCATTATCAGCGCAGCGCGGCAGGAATTGAATAATTATAGCAATGGCCGGCGCACCATAGAAGCTCAAAGAGCGGCGCAGGAAAGCGTTCAGCAAGGCCAGATAGCTGCTATTACCGCCGCCGAGACACGTCTGGACAGGAACAGGGATGGCAGCATCGATGGCCGCGATTTCGACAGGAACGGCGATGGTAAAATCGATCTGGCTGATTATGCCAATAGCAATGGCGTGTTCGACCGCAACTCTCTTGCGCAGATGCGCCAAGATATAGGAGCGCTGGATACGCTCAACCGGCCGGAACTAGCCAGAATACGGGAAAGCCTGAACACCATGGCGACCGAAGCGGAACGCGAATTGACCCGGCAGGAGGCCGCTCAGAGCCAAACGCAACAGAACGGCAGATAATCAGCTACCTTCCCTGCCACCCCTCCCCACCTTACACTATCCATGGAACACCGCGGCAAAGTGAGAAGCGATCAATAAATGTCACCTCGCCAAACCCGCCTGTCCAGCGAGGCCCTACTGATTTATAACCATAAATTGATTTTTAGGCGAACTATCCGGCACTAAAAACGGCCCGAAACAGTTCGAAACGGTAGCGAACCCGCTCCCAACCGGCGCAAATCATACGTCAGCCGGCGCGAAGCGTAGCGAATCAGCTGGTTATGACTGCAACACCTCTATCACCGCCTCGGTTTCCGACACGCGGCAACTGATGGTGGCGTGCAGATCGTCGGCAAAACGCCGCGTCAGGTAAATCTGCACGTTCTTGGGGCTAAGATCGGCGACGGTGATTTTCCCCGCGAATATCTTGTCGATCTCGGCGTCCCATTTCATTCCGGCGCCGCTGGCGCTAACGCTCATCAGCTTCTGCCCCTGCTCGTTCTGGCCGATGCGAACCATGATGGTGCCGCCGCGGATCAGCACGCCGGAGGCGACGATCAGGAGATTAAAGATCAGGCGGGACATGCGCTGGCTGACCGATATGCCCGAAGCGTCGGTATGGCTGTCCGGCCAGTCGAGGGTGATCTTGCTGTCAGCGAAAAAATCCACTGCCAGTTTCTGTTTTTCCGCAAGGCTGACTTCGCCCTGGTCGCGCACCTTGCCGTACGCCATGCGGTAAAACTGCAGGCGCGTCACGGCGGAAAAGGCGCTGCTAACGATCAGCTCCACCGCCTGTCCCTTCAGGTCGAAGCCTTCTTCGCTTAAAAATTCAGCGCCGTTGTTTACCGCGCCGATCGGGCCGGTGAGGTCATGGCAGAGACGGGTGCATAACAATTCAGCTAACTGTAATTCCTCGATCATTTTTGTCCTTAATCCCTTGCTGTGGAGTGCCCTTTCACTATTCACGATAAAAATGAAAAATGAGTAAATACTAGCATTTATGAAAATTTTATGTGCATAGTGCGCCAGATTCGTTAAATTGGAATAATATATCGCGGGACATACGTGACATCTTCCGTCCAATACACCATCGGGCACCGGCTGAAGCTGGAAATGCAGCGGCTGGGCATCACGTCGGCGGAGCTGGCCAAGCGCGCCGATGTCAAAACCTCGTTCATTTATGACATTATGAACGGCAAATCGGCCAATCCTTCGACGGTCAAGCTGGCCCGCGTCGCCGAAAGCCTTGGCGTCAGCCTGGGTTACCTGGTGGGTTCCGACACGCCGGCGTCTCCTTCGCAATTATCTAATGATGGATATGTTGTCATACCGCAGCTGGCGATGGATAATCTGGGCGAAGGCGTGGTGAAGGGGTCCGAAGAGGAGAGTTGCGCCTTCCGTGTATCCTGGCTCAGGGAGCGATTTCATACCGGGCCGGAAAAGCTGCGGCTTCTGCGCCTTCGCGACGACAGCATGGAATCCGTTTTATGTCATAACGACACGCTGCTGATCGATACGTCGTCGCGCACGCCGTCGCCGCCGGGGATTTTCGTGTTATTTGATGGCGCCGGGCTGCTGGTGCGGCGCGTGGAATACGTCGCTTACGGCGAACCGCCGCGCATACGCATCCTTCCCGACAATCCGCTTTACTCCACTTACGAACGTTCGTTGGAGGAAACTCTCATCATTGGACGCGTAGTGTGGTTTGCGCGCGAGATATGATGCTCTTCGCGCTCCAGCTCCCCGATACGGCGATATAATGTCGATCGGCCGATGCCGAGGCTGCGCGCTGCCCTGGCCATGCACCCTCCGGAATGTCCCAGGACGAAACAAATAATCTCCGTTTCAATCGATTTCAGGTTCCTGATATGTCCCTGCGTATCGAAAAGCAGGGAATGCGTGTCGGGAAATAGCGCGCGCTCAGTGATCATACGCTCAAGATGCTGTATCTGATGGCGCATGCGCTGCATCTCCAGGGCATTCTCGATCCAGCGCTTGAGCTGCCCCAGCACCACCGGCTTGGTCAGCATGTCGGTCACGCCGGCCTGCAAAGCCCTCAGCGTATAATCATCGTTATCATTGCCATAGGTCATCAGCATAAGAACGGACATCTGCGGCCGATGGGCTTTTATTTCGCGGATAATCTGCAAATCGCCGTCGCCCGGAACGCCCATATCGAACAGAAGCAGGCTGGGCTTGGGATGCTTCCCGGCCGCAACCCATTGCAACGCCTCCTTTCCATCGCACACATCGATAACGGAATATTTGAGCCTTTGCCTGAGAGTCTGTAAAACTCCC
>JAGWLJ010000165.1 GCA_028873275.1 Pseudomonadota bacterium | reverse complement strand
TCCGGCGAGCATGGCGACGGGCGCTCGAAGGCGGAGCTGCTGACGGTAATGTACGGCCCGCGGCTGATCGAGGCGTTTCAGGAGTTCAAGCGCCTGTGGGACCCGCGGGGCAAAATGAACCCCGGCAAGATCGTCTGGCCCAAGCCGATTACCACCGATCTGCGCTACGGGCCGCAGTTCCAGCCGCCGGCGCTCGACACCGTATTCAAATTTCCCGAGAGCGAATATTCCTTCACCCGCGCCGCCATGCGCTGCGTCGGCGTCGGCGAATGCCGCCGCCATGAGCGCGGCACCATGTGCCCCAGCTACCGCGCCACGCTTGAGGAAAAGCATTCCACGCGCGGCCGGGCGCGGCTGCTGCAGGAAATGTTGGAGGGCAATCCCGTTTCGGAAGGCTGGAAATCGGAGGCGGTGGCCGATTCGCTGGACCTGTGCCTCAGCTGCAAGGGCTGCAAGCATGAATGCCCGGTTACGGTGGATATGGCGACGTACCGCGCCGAATTTCTCTATCATCATTACCAGCACAAGCGCCGCCCGATAAGCAGCTACAGCATGGGGCTGGTGCATCGCTGGGCGCCGCTGGCCAGCCACGTGCCATGGCTAATAAATGCGCTGACGCAAACGCCGGGGCTCGACGCCGTCGCCAAATGGATCAGCGGCGTGCACCACAAGCGGCAGTTGCCGAAGCTGGCAGGAAGAACATTTCGCGCGCAATACTCCTCCCCCCATAGGGGGGAGGTCGGGAGGGGGGCGCAGTTTGGCGCAGATGGTGCCCGCAATGCCCCCACCCCGGCCCTCCCCCTACGGGGGAGGGAGATTAGAGCCATTCTCTGGGTAGATACGTTCAATAATTATTTTTCGCCGGCGCCGCTATTGGCGGCGGCTGAGCTATTACAGCGCTTCGGCTACGAGGTCATGCCCTCTCCCACCCGCCTGTGCTGCGGGCGACCCTATTACGATTTCGGGCGGCTCAAAGAGGCCAAAACCTTTCTCATCCGCTGCCTCGATTCCCTATCGCCCCTGCTGGACGACCGCACATGGCTGGTCGGCATCGAACCCAGTTGCCTGTCGGTGTTTCGCGATGAATTACCCGGCCTGTTTCCCGATGACGCGCGCGCCAAACACGTAAGCGAGCGCACGCTGACACTAGGCGCGTTTCTGCAGCAGCATGGCTACCCCGACATGCGGCTGGACAGGGAATTGATCGTGCATGGGCATTGCCACCATAAAGCCATTTTCGGCCTGGACAGCGAAGCGGCGCTGCTGAATGCCGTCAGCTCCAAGGTCAAAGTGCTCGACAGCGGCTGCTGCGGGATGGCTGGCGCTTTTGGGTACGAGAAACATAAATATCCTGTCTCCGAACGCATCGCCAATCTGGTGCTGATGCCGGCGATCCGGCAAGCGCCGCCGGAAGCGCTCATCATTGCCGATGGCTTCTCCTGCCGCCACCAGATCGCGCAATTTGCCGGCATTCAGGCCATGACGCTGCCGGAAGCCCTCCTAAGCGCTACCAGACAGTAATATAATTTGCCTTCCGGTACATAATGGGCTGTAATCTACCGCCTATGACTGAAATCCGACGCATCGAGCCCGGCCCACGCATGAGCGAAGCCGTTATCCATGGCAATAAAATCTATACCGCCGGTATCGTGGCCGATGCCGCCGCGGGCCGATCGGTTTACGAGCAAACCAAGGATATCCTTCAGCAGATCGACGGTATCCTGGCGCAGGCGGGAAGCGACAAGACACGTATCCTGAAAGCCAATATCTGGCTGACCGACATCGCCGCCTTCGACCAGATGAATAAAGCCTGGGATGAATGGGCGGTGCCGGGAAAAACGCCGGCACGGGCCACGGTGGAATCGAAGCTCGCCGGATCGGGCTGGAACGTGGAAATCATGATCGAGGCGGCCTGCTGAGGCGCCACACCACCTTTATTGATCGATATGCAGGCTGGCCAGGAAGGCGCGGATACCCGCATCCTTATCGCTTATCGCCTGCAGCTTCTTCACGTCCTGCACCGCAATATCCTTTTTTCCTAGGTACAGCGCCGCCTGAATCCGGCTTTCCAGGAAGGCGGGGTTATCGCTTTTGGCAATGGCCGTCGTCAGGTCGTCATAGGCTTTATCATACCGGCCTTTCAGCAACCACATATTGGCCCGTTCCTGATAGACCGTGCCGGGAGAGCCGACGCTATCGCTGACAGCAATGGCCTGGGATATGGTGTCGATCGCTTCGTCCAGGTGCTTTTTCTGCAGCCCGCGCGCCTTGACCAGCAATGCGAGCGCCTGACGCTCACGGGCTGCCTGTTCCTGCTGCATGTCTCGACGATGGATTTCGCGAGCGATATCGGCGTCGGTGACCAGCATGGAGTGATCCCCCTGCAGGTAGCGCGACAGAAGCCCCGCTACGGTATCGCCAACCACGGTCACGCCCTTGTTGCTGAGGTGCCCGTCGTAAGGCAGAAGGTACCATGAATATTTTTCTTCATAAGACGCCTTGGGGAGATGATCCAGCAGGTTAATCAATGGCACGTCGCGATGTTTTTGAAAGAATTCCGGCCAATAATTGAAAGCGACGGGGGGACGGGTTTTTGCCGTTTGATCGACCACTTCGTCGGAAGCCGGAATATCGATAAAAAGCATGGCCGGCGCTATTTCATGCGTCGCCTGAATGGCCGCCTCGGCGGCAGCGAAATTATTCTCTTTCTGTCGTTTTTCCTGCTCGGGATCAACCGTGCCCGTTTTCTGATCCGCATCGCCCAGGAATCGGTGCAGCTGGGTCATCCAGCGCTGCCATACCTTCTTGCCTTCCTCCCACAGCCAGATCTTGCCGGAATAGACCCGATATTTGACCTGCGATTCGTGCAGCACGCGCAGCAATGCTTTATCATTCACGAAATCGGAATCGCGGCCTTCATAAACGAGCAGCCGGTTCACCCCGCCGGGAAAAGGCTGGATTTTGAAGTGAGGCGCGCCGTCAATAGGCACATATCCCACGTTATACGATATCATTTTCCTGATTTCTTCTTCCACTGAGTCATAAGCCTTGACCTCGGGAAACCACTCCCGCCAGCCTTCATCCGAAAGGAAATTCACGTCGACGATGGCGAAGATCACCAGGTCGGGCTTGTAGAGGCTGCTGATCATTTTCAGCTGCCTGGCCATATAGATGATATTGGCGCCGGAATTACCGAAATTGGCGATGGTGATGCGGCTGGCATGCAGCGCTTTCTTGAGCCCCGAATCATGCTGCACGGCCTGGTCGAGCACCTGCACCCAGGACTGGTCGCTGTTGGTGGCCTCGGTGTAGGAACCGCCGAGCACGGCGATGCGAAATTCGCCGGGCCGCTTGTCGACGGAATAATCCTTGTCATCGCGGAAGGCCCAGTTGTTATAGCGGACGCTGGCCTTGAACTGCAGCGCCATATCATCGCCGAAATGATAGCCGGTTCCTCGCGCATTGGGCTCGCGCTCGAAGTCGTTCACGACAATGCCGGCCGTGGGATCGGGAGCGATTTTGTATTTATAGTAGCGGAATCCCATCTCGGCGGCGACCAGCGACAACGACAGCACTACCACGAAAATCGTGGCGTTGATCAGCCGGGCGGAGAGGGTTTTGTTCATCAGGTCAATCCGGCGCGAAAGCGTTTTTATAATCCTGTTTCAGGGTGGCGTTTTGCGATGCCTTGTCGAGCAAGAAGCATCCTATCGCCAGCGTGTCAAGCTCCGTGCCCATGAAGCAGCGGAAGGCGTCGGCCGGCGAGCAGACCACCGGCTCGCCGCGCACGTTGAAGCTGGTATTGACCAGCACCGGGCAGCCGGTCAGCTCGAAGAAGGCGCGCAACAGCCGGTAGAACAGCGGATGGAATTCCTCCCTCACGGTCTGGACGCGGGCGGAGTAATCGACATGCGTCACCGCTGGAATCTGCGAGCGCGGCACGTTGAGCTGATCGATGCCGAACAGGCCGCGCTCCGCCTCGGTCATGATGCGGCGGCGGTCGTCTTTTACATCGGCCACCAGCAGCATGTAGGGACTCTCCGCATCGAGATCGAACCAGCGGGAGGCTTCCTCGCGCAGCACTGCCGGCGCGAAGGGGCGGAAGGATTCGCGGTACTTGACCTTGAGGTTGAGCGTTTTCTGCATTGTGGCGGAGCGCGGGTCGGCGAGAATAGAACGCGCGCCCAGCGCCCGCGGGCCGA
>JAGWLJ010000164.1 GCA_028873275.1 Pseudomonadota bacterium | reverse complement strand
ACCCCATGCGCATGATTATCGAGGACCTGCTCGACCACGAAGCGGTGCGCCGCTGCAAGGACATCAAGCTGTTCGTCACCGCGACGCACGTGGCAAGCGGCCAGGCGCGCGTCTTTCACGTGCATGAGATCGAACCCAGCATCCTGCTCGCCTCGGCCTGTATGCCGTTTCTCTATCAGGCGGTCGAAGTCGCCGGCGAATATTACTGGGACGGCGGCTATATGGGAAACCCCGCCCTCTGGCCGCTGATTTATTATTGCGAAGCGCCGGACGTGGCGCTGGTGCAGCTCAACCCCATCCATGAAAACGACCTGCCGGTGACCGCCGGCGAAATCATCAACCGTCTCAATGAAATCAATTTCAATTCCAGCCTGATTGCCGAAATGCGCGCCATCGGCTTCGTCTCCAAACTGCTCAAGGAGGGCGCGCTCGACCCCAAGCGCTACAAAGACATGCATATCCATGTCATCTATTCGCCTGACCAGATGCATAAACTCAATGCTTCCAGCAAGCTGAACCCCGACTGGGAGTTTTTCCAGTTCCTGAGAGACGTCGGCCGCCGCGACGCCGAGCGCTGGCTGAAGGAGCATTGGGACGATATCGGCGTCAAATCCAGCATCAATATCCGCGAGAAATTCCTCTGCGGGCCGGGACACCCGCCGCTCGGCGAACTCTCAGAAAAAGAGGCCTACGAGAATAAGCAGCAGAAGGTGAAGCAACGCAAAAAGGCGTAAGGCCCGCCGCACATCCGCCGCAAGGGGGCGCGGGTTGCCGTTGCCCTGCCATTCTTTCGCATAGACCGACACCGGCCCGCCCAGCGAAAGCTTCAGCACGCCGGCGGCGGAAAGCAGCGATAGCGCCAGCGGCGGCGCGGCAAGCCATTTGGGCATAATCTGGCCGGCAGCAATGCGCGGCTCTGACGACGGCAAAAACAGCGAAGCCAGGAGCCATAATATCGCCGCCAGCCGCGAGGGGATATAATGCAGCAGCATATGCGCCGTCCGGGCGGCTTCGGAAAAAGCAAGGTCGGGCGGCAACGTTTCGCGCAACAGGTACACCGCCTTGCTTAAAAAAAGCCCCGGCAGGCCGAACAGCAGGTACCAGAACACCGGCGCCAGTATTTTTTCCGAAAAGCTCGCCGCAAGGGTTTCGATGCCCGCGCGTGCCGCGCCATATTCGTCGAGCACGGCGTAATGCCGCCACGGGGTGCCGGCAAGTACCTGTTTGGCGCCGTTCGCATCGCCGGCTTTAAGCTTTTTCCCGATGCCGGAGGCGATATCCCACGCCGGGCGCACCGGCAGCGCCAGCATGACGATGAGAATCTCGGCAAGGTTTTTCTGAAACAGCCAGCCGAGAAGCCAGCCGAGAATCAGGCTTCCCAGCGCCGCAGTCAGCACCAATATCATGCCGCGGGCTTCGCGCTCGGCCTCGCTGCGGTGGTCGCGGTTCAAGCGGCGCTCCAGCCCGCGCACCGCTTTTGCCGGAAAGCGCGAAAGCCGCACTGCGCCCAGCGCGATATAAAGCGGCCTGGGACCTGCCAGCAGGACGTTAAGCACAAGCGCGCTTACGATGATGAGCGCCCGGTCCATGAAGTCTCCTTGTCTTCGCCCTGTTTACAAGTTACGTGAATCCTATGAAAGCATTTTCCACGCTGCCCACCTTGAAGCAGCTCGCCGGCACCCTCCCGGCGCGCAAGTCGCTCGGCCAGCATTTCCTGCTGGATGAAACGATCACGCACCGTATCGCCCGCACCGCCGGGGATTTGACGGGTTATAATGTGATTGAAATCGGCCCCGGCCCCGGCGGCCTCACGCGCGCCTTGCTGGAAGCCGGAGCGAAAGCGCTCTTTGTGATCGAGAAGGACGCGCGTTGCATCGATATCATGCGACAATTGCAGAGCGCGGCGGGCGACCGCCTGCATATTATCGAGGGCGATGCACTGGAAATAGATGTGATAGAAGCCGTGCCCGCGCCGCGCAAGATCGTCGCCAACCTGCCTTATAACGCCGGCACGGCGATGCTGCTTTTGTGGCTTGACGATATATATAAGCATGGCCCAAGTGCGTTCGCATCGCTCACGCTGATGTTCCAGAAGGAAGTGGCCGGGCGCATCGCCGCCGGGCACGGCAATAAGGATTACGGGCGGCTGTCGGTCATCAGCCAGTGGCTGTGCGATTGCCGGTATGAATTTGAATTACCGCCAGAGGCCTTCACGCCGCCGCCCAAAGTATCCTCGGCGGTGATTACGCTCACCCCTCGCGAAAAACCGCTTTTTGCTGTGGAAAAACCGGTGCTGGAAACCGTCCTTGCCAAAGCCTTCGGCCAGCGGCGGAAAATGTTGCGGCAGGCGTTGAGGGGGCTTCAAATCCCGGCGGAAATATTGCTCGAAAAAGCAGGCATCGAAGGGTCGCTGCGCGCCGAGCAGCTCGATGTCATGGCGCTGGGGCGGCTGGCCCAAACCTATGGAAAATTGCTTGGGCGGTGAGTCTGTAGCCGGCTCCAGCCCTGCGTTTCCGCCTGCAAACGGGGGCGGGAGATTTATGACAGTTCGGTTACAGTTCGGTTACAACTCCATGAATTCTGCGCTTTCCGGCCGGTTTGGGTTTGAAGCCGCCCCCTCTTTTCGATAAGATGGACTTATAGATAACAAACAACACGCAAATAATACGGTTAAGACAGGAAATGCTATGAATACCTTCAGTGGCCTTGCAGGTGTAACGTTGAGCGGTATCGCCACCCCTCGCATGGCCCCTATCTGCAATGCCTGCTCCAGTCAGGTAGCGGCGGCAAGCATGCCCCAAACCATCACTCCCGATCAGACGACATCTGCCACCCTGCCGGATTCCGGCAGGAACTATACCGCTTAATTTTCTCGTTTTTTCCCATTTATTGCGGCTTCTCCCCAAATACCCGGTTCTTCCGCATTAATTAAATGTGGCGGTAAAATATTTTTTGTTTAAAATAACATAGCCTGCGCCCGTGCGGCAGGGGTGAGGCATGCAGCTGAATACGGGAACCCATGACCACTAAATGGAATCCAAACGCCATCTCAAAGAATACGGCTAATGCTGATCTTAGCGAGCTGTTTAAAGATGAATTCGCCGTGATTCTGTTGCAGGGAAAAAATCTCTTTGGCGATAAGATATATAGTTACCTCAAGGTCGGCATGGGACAGATAAAAGAGCTTTATGCCGCCCTGCAATCCGGCAAGGATTTTACCCCCAGCGATTTTGGTACCGTGGTCGCGGCGGGAAAGGGCGACCCGCCGGAGGATGTGAAGGCAGAGATAGCCACTACTTATAAAATGCTTGAGCCCATCAAGCCCGCCACGTTTGGCGGAACCGAAGAATCCGCTCCCGCCGAAAAGAAAAACTGGGACGAGTGCTAGTGACTAGCGCTTAAGACTGGTGTAGATTCTTAAGCAATGCTCCCCTACCCCGATATTAATCCCGTTGCCGTTCGCTTAGGGCCGATCGCCATCCGCTGGTATTCGCTGGCCTATATCGCCGGCATCCTGCTCGGCTGGTGGGTGATCGCAAAGGAGCATGCCAAACGCCCCATCCCGAACCTCACGCCCAAGGCGCTCGACGACATGGTGATGTGGGCGGTGATCGGCATCGTCGGCGGCGGCAGGCTGGGCTATGTACTGTTCTACAAGCCCGATTATTATTTCGCCCATCCGATGGAGATTTTGCGCGTATGGGAAGGCGGCATGTCGTTCCACGGCGGGTTGATCGGCGTGACGCTCGCTTTCTTTCTCTTCTGCCGCAAATATCGCATAGGCTTTTTTTCGCTGGTGGATGTGCTGGCCTGCGCCGTGCCGATTGGGCTTTTCTTCGGCCGCATCGCCAATTTCATCAACGGCGAGCTCTATGGCCGCCCGACCGACGTGCCCTGGGCGATGGTGTTCCCGCGCGGCGGCCCCATACCGCGCCATCCGAGCGAGCTTTATGAAGCGGGCATGGAAGGCGTCATCCTGTTTTGCGTCATGATGTTCCTGCTCAAGCGCACCCGCGCCCGCGAAAAACCGGGACTCTTAACCGGTGTCTTCATCGCCGGCTATGCAGTGTCGCGCATCATCGGCGAATGTTTCCGCGAGCCGGATGCCTTCCTCGGTTTTTTCTGGGGCGGCGTCACCATGGGGCAGATTCTCTCCGCGCCGATGTTCCTGCTCGGCCTTTATCTTATTTTCCGCGCATGCCGCTCGAAGACATCATAAAAGAACGTAT
>JAGWLJ010000163.1 GCA_028873275.1 Pseudomonadota bacterium | reverse complement strand
CACGGCGTTCTCAAGGCCGACGTCGCGGCCGACGACACCTCCATCACCATCAACGGCAAGAAGATCGCCGTCACCGCCGAGCGCGACCCGGCCAAGCTGCCGTGGAAAGCCATGAACATCGACGTGGCCATGGAATGCACCGGCATCTTCACCAAGCGCGACAAGGCCGCCCTGCATCTGGAAGCCGGCGCCAAGCGCGTCCTGGTGTCCGCCCCCGCCGACGGCGCCGACCTGACCGTGGTCTACGGCGTCAACCACCAGAAGCTCTCCAAGGAACATCTGGTCGTCTCCAACGGCTCGTGCACCACGAACTGCCTGGCCCCGATGGCCCAGGTGCTGCACCAGACCTGCGGCATCAAGCACGGCTTCATGACCACCATTCACGCCTATACCGGCGATCAGAACACCGTCGATACCCTGCACAAGGACCTGCGCCGCGCCCGCGCCGCCGCCCTGTCGATGATCCCGACTTCCACCGGCGCCGCCAAGACCATCGGCCTGATCCTGCCGGAACTCAAAGGTAAGCTGGACGGCGTTTCCGTTCGCGTGCCGGTGCCTAATGTGTCGCTGATCGACCTGACCTTCCAGGCCAGCCGCGATACCAGCAAAGAGGAGATCAACCAGACGCTGCAGAAGGCGGCGGCAGGCCCGCTGAAAGGTATATTGGGCGTATCGGCCGAGCCGCTGGTGTCGATCGATTATACGCATACGACGCTTAGCAGTATCGCCGACCTGACCGGCACTTTCGTCACCGGCAGCCGCCTCTGCCGCGTCGCCGCCTGGTACGATAATGAATGGGCATTCTCTTGCCGTATGCTGGATGTAGCGAAGTTATGGGCGGTCTGAAATACCCTAAATTAGAGGATATTAATATCGCCGCAAAGACGGTGCTGGTGCGCACCGATCTCAACGTTCCCATGCAGGGCGGCCATGTCACCGATACCACGCGTATTCAACGCCTGCTGCCGACGCTGAATTATCTTATCAGGAAAAAATGCCGCATCGTGCTGTTGTCGCATTTCGACCGACCCGGAGGAAAATTCGTGCCTTCCATGTCGCTGGCGCCGCTGGTCGATGCACTGTCGCAGGCGCTCGGCGGCAGGGAAGTGAAATTCGGCGTCGATTGCATCGGCCCGGCGGCGTATGACGCCGTAGCCAAATTGCAGCCCGGGGAAGTCCTGCTGCTCGAAAACCTGCGTTTCCATCCCGAGGAGGAAAAAGGCGATGCTAACTTCGCCCGTGAGCTGGCCAGCCTGGGCGACATCTTCGTTAACGATGCCTTTTCCTGTTCGCACCGCGCTCATGCCTCGATCACTGGCCTTGCCGATTATCTGCCGGTAGCCGCCGGAAGGTTGATGCAGGAAGAGCTGGACGTGCTGGGCAGTATTTTCTCCGGTGCCAAAAAACCCATCGCCGCCATCATCGGCGGAGCAAAAGTCTCCACCAAGCTGGAGCTGCTCATCAATCTTACTCAAACCATGGATGTGCTGATCATCGGCGGTGCCATGGCCAATACGTTTCTCTACGCGCAGGGCCATTCCATTGGCAAATCGCTCTATGAGAAAAATCTCAAAGCCAGTGCGCTGAAAATCCTGCGCCAGGCGGAAAAAAACGGCTGCCGCATCCTGCTGCCGGTGGATGTCATCATTGCTTCCGAACTGGCTCCCGCTTCCCCTTGTGATATCGTGGATGCCGAGGCCATCCCGGCGGATGGCATGGCGGTTGATATCGGCCCGGCCAGCGTCGAGCTTTTCGGTGAGGCGCTGGGCAAATGCAAGACTATTGTATGGAACGGGCCGCTGGGGGCCTTCGAAACCAGTCCGTTCGATGTCAGCACGGTAAGCCTTGCTCGCATCATCGCCAGCCTGACCGCGAAGAAACGCGTCCGCAGCATTGCCGGCGGCGGCGATACGGTGGCGGCGCTTAACCATGCCGGCCTGGCCGCACGCTTCAGCTATCTCTCAACGGCCGGCGGCGCATTCCTCGAATGGCTGGAGGGTAAGCCGCTTCCCGGCGTGGCGGCGCTGCTGGAATCCGATACGCGTCCCGCGCCGGCAATCATGACAAAAAGGAGATAATTATGCACATGACACCGCAGGTGAAGAAAATCCTGGGCTACTATGAAAGCGATTGCCCCGGCACCAAGGCCAACCTGGCACGTATCCTGATGCAGGGGAAACTGGGCGGCACCGGCAAGCTGGTGATCCTGCCAGTCGACCAGGGTTTCGAGCATGGGCCGGCCCGCAGCTTCGCCAAGAATCCTGCGGCGTATGACCCGCATTACCATTTCCAACTGGCTATCGATGCCGGGCTTTCCGCTTATGCTTCGGCGCTGGGCATGCTGGAAGCCGGAGCGGACACCTTCGCCGGGCAGATTCCGCTGATTCTCAAGGTCAACAGCGCCAATTCTCTGGCTCCCAAGGACGGTGTGCCCGACCAGGCCATCACCGCCTCGGTGTCCGATGCGCTGCGGCTGGGCTGCTCCGCTATCGGTTTTACTATTTATCCCGGCTCGCACGAAGCCTTCCATATGATGGAGGAAATCCGCGAGATGGCCGAGGAAGCGAAGGCGGCCGGGCTGGCGGTGGTGATCTGGTCATACCCACGCGGCGGCAATCTCAGCAAAGAAGGCGAAACCGCTATGGATGTCTGCGCCTATGCCGCCCACATGGCGGCGCTGCTTGGCGCGCATATCATCAAGGTCAAGCCGCCCACCGGTCATCTGGAGCAGGGCGAGGCCAAGAAAATCTATGAAGCGGAGAAAATCGCCATTGGCAACATGGCCGAGCGCATCCGGCATGTCACGCAGGCCTGCTTCGCGGGCAGGCGCATCGTCGTTTTCTCCGGGGGCAACGCCAAGGGAGAGAAGGAACTCCTCGATGAAATCCGCGCCATCCGCGATGGCGGCGGCAACGGCTCCATCATCGGCCGCAATACCTTCCAGCGGCCAAGGGATGAGGCGCTGAAGCTGCTGGAGGGGATTATCAGGGTGTATAAGGGTGAATAGGCATTGTCATTAATGGCCGCCTGCCGACTTTACCTCATCAGCCCGCCGGCTATTAATCTGTCCGTATTCAAGCAGCAGCTTGCTGAGGCTTTCAGCGGTGGGGATGTTGCCAGTTTTCAGCTGCGGCTCAAGGGTGTCAGCGATGACGATCTTCTCGAAGCCGCCGAGGCGCTTCTGCCTATTTGCCACAAACATAACGCTGCCTTCATCCTCAATGATCGCCCCGACCTGGCCCTGAAGTGCCATGCGGACGGGGTGCATATCGGCCAGGACGATGGCTCGATAAAAGCGGCGCGTGCCAAGGTAGGTGAGGCAATGGTGATCGGCGCCTCCTGCCACGATTCCCGCCACCTGGCCATGGTGGCGGGGGAGGAAGGAGCGGATTATGTGGCTTTCGGAGCATTTTACCCCACCAAGAGTAAAAATCCGGAGGCCATGAAGCGCTGGGGCGTGCCAAAGCCGGAGATTCTCACGTGGTGGCAGGAAAATACGGTCTTGCCCTGTGTGGCGATCGGTGGTATCACGCCTGCCAATTGTGCGCCGCTGGTCAGGGCCGGCGCGGATTTTATCGCCGCCATCACGGCGGTGTGGGAGCATCCGCAGGGATCGGCCAAAGCGGTAGAAAATTTTAATAAAGCAATAAAAGATGCCAGCAAAACGTCGTAAAAAAGAAATCCGGTTTAATACTGTCCGTGAGGCAATTTATAAAGCCATTGTCAGCAATGACTATCTGGACATAGATACCATTATTGATATGAACATTAATTCACTGACTAAGGCACAGAACGGGAAAACTTCCATCTTCAGCGCTGTGGAGAGGATGCTCGGCAGCAGTGAGAACTTTGATGAATCACAGCGCCCGCATGTCATTGACGCCGTATGCGATACGCTTAGTCATATTTTTATCCGTGCAAATACGCAATTCGGACAGGATAAAAAGCTTTTGGATGGCTTGATTCATGCAACCTGCAACCATATTTCCCATACCAGTCTTCTGCCATCAGGTGCCACGTTGCGGGATATTATGGAATCATATGCCGGAATTAATATGAATAAGCATTTTAGCAGGGAATATGAAGCCCTCTATAATATCAGTAAAAGATTCGGCCTATTAAGCAAGCATGATGTTGCCCAAGAACGAATAGGTTATATGTTGCCACAGGATGAAAGAGGTATGTTTTTATGAAAATTGATGGTTCCGCCGTGCGCATGGGCATGGTGATTGAGTATGAAGACAAGCTGTGGCTGGTGGTGAAGCACGAAATCCGCACGCCGGGCAACCTGCGCTCATTCAATCAGGTTGAGCTCAAGGACATCAAG
>JAGWLJ010000162.1 GCA_028873275.1 Pseudomonadota bacterium | reverse complement strand
AAGCTCCTTGTCGGTCAGCGGCGCAAGCTCGCCGGGCGGAACGGGATTCTTGAAAATCTTCGGCGCAATATCGCGCTGCTTGAGGCCCTCGAGAAAATCCCTGAACAGCACGTTCTCATAGGAATGCAGCCCGACGCGCATTTTCTCGGTGTTGGCGAGGATGGTGCTCTTGCGGTCGAGATTGGCCGTGTACATGCCCATGAACACGTCGGAGAGAAATGCGCCCAGCATGATCACGCAGTCGCTTTTTTCCACATAGTCCTGCGTCGCCGGCTCGGAAAGCCCGCCGCTGTAGACGCCGATATACAGCGGGTTCGTTTCCGGAATAATGCTTTTGGAAAGCAGCGTCGAGGCGACGGGGATATTGAATTTCCTGGCGATGGAAAGCGCGATGTCGGTCAGTCCATGCCGGTCGAGTTCGACATCGGCGATGATCACCGGCTGTTTCGCCTTGGCAATCGCCTCCTGCGCTTCGGCCAGCATCGCCTCCAGGTTTTCCCTGTCGCTCTCCGGCGCCGGCTGGTTGCGGATCACCGGCAGGCGGATGGGCATGTCCACCACGTCGTAAGGCACCTCGATATAGCCGGGACGGCACTGGGCCTGCACGGCGGTGACGACACGGATGATCTCATCGGCGGCGGTTTCCGGATCCATCAGCACCGCCGAGGCGCAGGTGACTTCCTCGAAGATGCGCTTCTGCGTGTCGAAGGTCTTGACCTTGTGGTGCACCAGCGGGTCGTGCCGGCGGTCGCCGGGCGAGGGGCCGCCAGAGATGACGATCACCGGGCTTTTCTCGGCATAGGCGCAGGCGATGGAATTGAGCATGTTCAAGCCCCCCACGCAATACGTCACGCAGGCGACGCCCAGCCCGCGGATGCGCGCATAGGCATCGGCGGCGAAGCCGACGGAAGGCTCATGCGTCATGGTCAGGAATCTGATCTCGGAATTTTCCAGCCAGCGGATGGTCGGCAGCGCGAAATCTCCGGGAATGCCGAAGGCATGTCGCACGCCCTTGCTATATAGGTAATCGAAAAGGAAAGAGCCGACGGTGGGTTGCATGAGCTATCAGGTGTCAGGTTACGGGTTAGGTTTCAGCTAAACCCCAGAAAGCTATAACTTGAAACCCTACACCTGTAACCTAATTTTGTAGCGCCTTGATCAGCGCCTTCATATCCTCGGGCAGTTTCGCTTCGAACTGCATCTTCCTGCCGGTGGCAGGGTGGACGAATTCCATTTCCCTGGCATGCAGGGCCTGGCGGTGGAAATCGAGCAGGGCCTTGCGCGTTTTGGCCGGCAGCGATTTATAGGCGGTGGCGCCCAGGCGGCTCTGCGTCGACTGGCCGTAGGCCGGGTCGCCAACCAGCGCGTGGCCGATGAAGGAAAAATGCACGCGGATCTGGTGCGTGCGGCCGGTTTCCAGCTGGCATTCGACCAGCGAGGCGATGGGTGTTTTTCCGCCGCCGGGCGAGAACGTCTCGATCACCTTGTAATGCGTTGCCGCCGGCTTGCCGCCTTTCTTGAGTACGGCCATCTTCTGCCGGTTGCCGAGCGAGCGGCCGATATTGCCCGTGATGGTGCCCTTGAGCGGCTTGGGCACGCCCCAGACCACGGCGTAATAGGTGCGCTTCAGCGTGCGTTCGGCCAGTTGCGCCGAGAGCGCCAGATGGGCGACGTCGTTCTTGGCGACCACCAGGAGGCCGCTGGTGTCCTTGTCGATGCGGTGGACGATGCCGGGGCGCGTCACGCCGCCGATGCCGGAGAGCGACTTGCCGCAATGCGCCAGCAGCGCGTTGACCAGCGTCATGTCGGGATTGCCCGGGCCGGGATGCACGGTGAGGCCGGCCGGCTTGTTGATGACGAGAAGATGCTTGTCCTCATGCACGATATCGAGCGCGATGTCCTGCGCCGGCATATGCGACGGTTTGGCTTTAGGCATGGTCAGATGAAACTCCTGATGCGGTTTGACCTTGGCACTGGCATCGGTTATAACCCTGCTGCCGTTGCTAAGGCAACCTTCTTCGATCAACGCCTGCAGGCGGCTGCGCGACAGCTGAGGCAGGCGCGACGACAGAAAGCGGTCGAGCCGCGTTCCGGCGTCCCCGGCCTCGGCGATAACGGTATGAACCTGTTCCGGCATGGCGATCTCCTGAAAATGGCAACCAAAGAAAACCTAACTCCGCTCAAAACGCTAGTATTTTCTATGGGCATCGTGCTGATCGCCGGGGCGGTGCTGCTGATGGTGCTGATCGGCCGCAAAATGGCCGAGCCGCGTCAGGCCGATTGTCCGGGCGGGCAGGTCGACCTGCAGGGCCGCGGCATCATGGTCGATTCGGCCGTCGAGGGTCAGACCATGCGCGTTACCCTGCAGAAGAACGAAGGCCATACCGAAATTGTGCTGATCGACATCTGCACGGGAGCGGTGTCCGGCGCGCTGACGCTCAAAACGGATAAGGCGTCGGCGGAGGAGTAGTTACTCCGCCAGCTCGAACCTATAATTCTCGATCACCGTGTTGGCCAGCAGTCCGGCGCATATTTTTTCCACGGCGGCTTCGGCCTTCTTGCGGTCGGTTTCCCTGACCTCGACTTCGATATACTTGCCCTGCCGCACGTCTTCCACTTCGGAAAATCCCATGCTGTGCAGCGCGCCGGCGATGGCGCGGCCCTGCGGATCGAGCACGCCGTTTTTCAGCGTGATGTGGATGCGGGCTTTCATTTCTTCTTGGTTTCCTTGGCCACCGGGATGATGTTGCTGTCGCTCTCCTGCGGCATGACGCCGAGGCGGCGCGCCACTTCGCGGTAAGCATCCTCGATTTCGCCGAGGTCCTGGCGGAAGCGGTCTTTATCCAGCTTGTAGCCGGTCTTGAAATCCCACAGGCGGCAATTGTCGGGGCTGATCTCGTCGGCCAGCACGATATGCTCGCGCTCGTTCTCAAAGAGCCTGCCGAATTCCAGCTTGAAATCGACCAGGCGGATGCCCACGCCCATGAACAGGCCGCTCAGATAATCATTGATGCGGAAGGCGTACATGCGGATCTCGTCGATCTCCTGCGGCGTCGCCCAGCCGAAGGCGAAGGCATGCTCTTCGCTGATGAACGGGTCGCCCAGCGCGTCTTTCTTATAGGTGTACTCGATCAGCGGCTGGCCGAGCGGCTTTCCTTCCTCGAGGCCGAAGCGCTTGCACAGGCTGCCGGCGGCGACGTTGCGCACCAGCACCTCGATGGGGATGATCTGCACCGCTTTCACCAGTTGCTCGCGCATGTTGAGGCTGCGGATGAAATGCGTCGGGATGCCGATTTCCTGCAGCCGCAGCATCAGGAACTCGGAAATGCGGTTATTCAGCACGCCCTTGCCGGAAATCGTGCCTTTCTTAACGTTATTGAACGCCGTGGCGTCGTCCTTGAAATGCTGGATCAGCGTTCCGGGCTCGGGGCCTTCGAACAGCTGCTTGGCCTTGCCTTCATAAATGGGTTTGCGCGGCGACATGGGAAAAATCTTTCGTTGAAACTGCATAGAGCCTCTCTATAAAGTAAATCCTCCGCTACTGCAAGAATCTAGCTATACAGGAGACCGCATGACGACTTTCGACGACCGCGACAAAGGATTCGAGAATAAATTCGCCCATGAGGAGGAGTTGGCCTTCAGGGTGGTGTCCCGCCGCAACCGGCTCCTGGGGCAGTGGGCCGCCCATAAGCTGGGCAAGAGCGGCGCCGAGGCCGAGCAGTATGGCCGCGGGCTGGCGCTGGCCGCCGTCGAGGGTGCCGATATTTCAGAGATGGTTATCAAAGACTTGCAGAAGGGCGGCGTCCACGTCACGGCTAAGGAAATCCGCGCCGAGAGCGAGCTTCTGCTGCTCGAGGCCCGGAAGCAGATCATGGGAAAAGCATAGGGGCGGCGCTTGCTGCAGGCCCTCAAGTCCCGCGGGCTGATCGCTGCGCGGCTGCCGCGTCGGCTGGCGGCGGGCATGCAGTACCGGCTGAAAGGCTGGCTGGAAGCCTCTCCCTCCACGCGAAAAATCCACGAATTATTCAATAAGGGCGTACCGCACGGAGGCGAGTGGCAGCAGCTTTCCTTCACCTTCGCGGCGATCGCCCTGTCGGCGCGGGTGGCATGCAGCGCCGGCCTGACCCGCCGGAAATACGCTGTTTTCCGCGAATGCTTCCCGCTGGAAGGCGAATTATGCGGCACTCTGCGCTCGCTGTTCGCGCTCGCCTGCCAGAGCGAAGCGCCCATTGAGCAGTATGTCTCCCAGGTGAAATACGCCTTTCCGCGCAACGCCTCCCTGGCCGTCGCGCTGCTCGACCGGCTGTTTCGCATCGCCAGCGCCGACGGGCCGGTGGCCGCCCCGGCGCAGCGGCTGCTGGCCGATATCG
>JAGWLJ010000161.1 GCA_028873275.1 Pseudomonadota bacterium | reverse complement strand
TCGCCGGGCACCGCGAGAAAGGCACCCGGTCTCTCTATATCCTCCGCGGGGTGCGGACCATTGAACGAAAATGAGAAGGAAGCGATATTTCCATTCTTACTCATCTCCGGCTTATCCGCACGCCCCTGAGCTCCCGTCATCCCGCCTTCCGAACCCGAGTGCGTTAAAAGATAATTCCTGAGCTTATCCGCATCCTTGCCCAGAGTTTTGATCTCCTTTTTCCCGGCATCGGTCAGGATTGCATATTCCGTGAGAAAAGTGAGTTTCTGCTTACCGTCCGGACTAATATTCAGCAGCACTTTCGTCTGAGCAAGAAGCCTCTGGAATTCCTGCGGAGTCATAAGGTTACCGGCACCATCGATGCCGCCTCTTGGATTCAGAAGCCAATCAGACATAGCCCTCATTATAAATACATATTAATGTATTTTGTTAATAATATGTTAACATAAAAGGAGCGGCAGGGCAATTTGATTTTTTATGGCTGTTTACAGCCCACGTCCGCCCGCATCACCGGTCGTGGCAAAGCGGTTCCAGCGTTCCTTGGACAGGCGCTTCTTGCCGGTCAGGCGATTGCGGATGGCCGCCATCTTATCATTTACCTCAGTGCTCGGCTTGGCCGATGGCCTGGGCTTGCGCAGCCCCTCGAGCGACTTAACACGTTTTTCTTCCGCCCGCCGCAGCCGCAGAAGGTTAAACAGCTCCTGATGGTGACGGTTTTTCTTAAGTTGCGCTTTCTTGCGCTCTTTCTTGTCGCTGGTGAACAGGTGCATCGCGTTTATTCCGGCTGTAAACGCTCCGCTGCTTTGCGGCGCTTCAGATTCTCGCGCAGGGCGCGGGCCAAGCGCTCGGCCTTATCGTCTTTTTGCGTGGAAGAGGAGGAGGCCGTCTGGGCAGGGCGGTCTGGCTTCTGCATAAAAGCAATCTAGCACGGCCCGCCGGAACTTGCAAATGCGCCATTTTCCCGCCTGCGCAATCAAACGCTTGCCATTGCCTGTCTCCTGTGGCATTTTCCCGGCCTCGCGTGCTGCTGTAGCTCAGTGGTAGAGCACGTCATTGGTAATGACGGGGTCGGAGGTCCGATTCCTCTCAGCAGCACCACCTTATGCCCTGTGGGTTTCGGGTGGGCAGCCGCGAATTTAGACATCTTATAACTGCATTGCCGCATGTCCCCTGAAAAACCCCATCATTCCTGGGATGAAACCATCCGAACGCTGCTGATCGCCTTCCTGCTGGCAATCGTTTTCCGCAGCTTGGCCTTCGAGCCGTTCCATATTCCCTCCGGCTCAATGAAGGACAACCTGCTGGTGGGCGATTACCTGTTCGTCTCCAAATATACCTACGGCTACAGCCGCTATTCCTTTCCGCTCGGGCTGCCGTTCTTCCATGGCCGCGCCCTTGAGCTGAACAAGCCCAAGCGCGGCGATGTGGTGGTGTTCCGCCTGCCCATCAACCCGCGCATCGACTTCATCAAGCGCATCATGGGCCTGCCGGGCGACCATATCCAGGTGAAGGAAGGCATTGTCTACATCAATGGAGAACCGCTCAGGCGCGAGCCTGATGGCGTTTTCGAGGACAGCGATGCGCCCCCTTGCGGCAGCGGCGGCGGCGAGGAAGTCGGCGTCTATCGCGGCGAGGATAATTTCTATCGTCCGCTTACCATCCCCCGCTTTGCCGAAACCCTGCCCGAAGGCAAGGTGATCGATATTCTCAAAGTGGAACACCCCCTGCTGCCCGGAGATTTCGATCCCAACAACACCGGCATCTACACCGTGCCCGAGGGGCATTATTTTATGATGGGCGATAACCGGGACAATTCCCGCGACAGCCGCTTCCTGAACGACGTCGGCTACGTGCCGGAGGAAAACCTGGTCGGACGCGCCGAGATGATCTTCTTCTCGACCAACTGCACGGCGCAGTGGATCAACCCCGTCAGCTGGTTCACCGCTATTCGCTATAACCGACTTTTTAAGCTGATTCACTGATGCAGCCGCTGGAGCAGCGCATCGGCTACCGCTTCCGCGACGGCGGGCTCTTAAAGCTGGCGCTGACGCATCCAAGCCTTGGCCGCCAGCAAAGCAACCAGCGGCTTGAATTCCTGGGCGACGCCGTGCTGGGCATGGCGGTGGCGCGCATGCTGTACGAGATTTACCCCAACGATCAGGAAGGCGAGCTGGCGTCACGCCGCGCCGCGCTGGTCAGCGGCGGCACGCTGGCCGAGGTGGCGCGCGGCATCGGCTTGGGCGAGGCGCTGCATGTCGGCGCCAGCGAAGCGCAGAGCGGCGGTCGTGGCAACGCTTCCAATCTCGAAGACGCGCTGGAGGCGCTGATCGGCGCCCTCTATCTCGATGGAGGGGTAGAAGCAGCGCAGGCTTTCATCGCACAGCACTGGACGCCGCTGGCCCGCAAGGCACAGATTCCGCCCAAGGACGCCAAGACGGCGCTGCAGGAATGGGCGCAGGGGCGGGGTCTTCCCCTGCCCGCTTATACGCTTGTCGAAACCACCGGCCCCGCTCACGCGCCGGAATTCACCGTCGAGGCCGCCGTGCAGGGCTTTCCGCCTGCCCGCGCTAAGGCCGCCTCTAAGCGCGCGGCGGAACAACTGGCGGCAGGGGAATTGCTGGAGAGATTACAGCATGGCTGATACGCGCTGCGGCTTCATCGCCATCGTTGGCGAGCCCAATGCCGGAAAATCTACGCTGATTAACCGGCTGGTCGGCGGCAAGGTGTCGATCGTCACGCCCAAAGCGCAGACGACGCGCTTCAATGTTCGCGGCGTCTGCGCGCAGGAAGAGGCGCAGATGATTTTTGTCGATACGCCCGGCATCTTCGCCGCCGGCAAGCGTTTCGAGAAAGCCATGGTGCAGGCGGCTTGGGGCGGTATAGGCGATGCCGACGCCGTGCTGATGCTGATCGACGCGCGGCAGGGCCTGCGTAATACGGCGCTGCAGGTAATGGAAAAACTCAAGGGCGCGAAGAAACCGGTTTTCCTCGCTATCAACAAAATCGACGCTGTCAAAAAGGCCATGCTGCTCGAGCTGGCGCAGGCCTGCAACGCGCAAGGCGTGTTCGAGCGCATCTTCATGATTTCGGCGCTCAAGGGAGACGGGGTGGAAGATATTAAAACGGCGCTCGCCGGGCACATGCCGCATGGCCCGTGGCTCTACCCCGCCGAGCAGATGAGCGATATTTCCCTGCGCCTGCTGGCCGCCGAGGTGACGCGGGAAAAAGTGTTCCTGCTGCTGGAAAAAGAATTGCCTTACGCCGCCTTCGTCGAAACGGAGGCGTGGGAAGAAGGCAAAACCTCCGTCAACATTTCACAGGCCATCACCGTGCAGCGCGAAGGGCAAAAAAAAATCATCCTCGGCGCGAAAGGCGACATGATCAAGCGCATCGGCACAAGCGCGCGCCGGGAACTGGAGACTATCCTCGGCAAGCGCGTGCATCTGGAGCTGTTCGTCAAGGTACGGGCGGGCTGGAAAGACGATATCGAGAGCTACCGGCTGTTGGGGCTGGAGTTTAGAAAATAATCATTATCCTGCGACCGCGTAGCGGCTGTACTCTCAGGCAATCTGCGCGAGATCCTGTGCTTCGCTTTCGCCAGCCGAGAAGGATGATTCCTCCGCCAACAAATCCTTCGGCAGCGATTTAGATGCCTTGGCTCCCAAGGATTTGAGCTTCTCAACGCTGCCTACCAGGTTGCCGCGGCCCTCGGAGAGCTTGTTCATGGCGCTGTCATAGCTTTTATGCAAGCCGCTCATCTGCCTGCCGATCAACTGCATGTCTTCGATGAAACCGACGAATTTATCATACAGCCTGCCACCCTGGTCGGCGATTTCATAAGCGTAGCGGTTCTGCCGCTCGATGCGCCACAGCGAGGCGATGGTGCGCAGATTGGCGAACAGCATGGTCGGCGATACGATAACGATGCGCTTTCCCCAGGCATATTGATGCAATTCGCGATCCTGCTGCATGGCGAGTGCAAAGGCACCTTCAACTGGCATGAACAGCATCACGACATCGGGCGTATTCAGCTTGTCGTTATCCTGATAACGCTTCGATTCCAGCCCGGCGACATGGTTGCGCACCGATTTTAGGAAATCGCGCAGGTGAGATTCGTCGCCATCCGCGCAGTAGCGCTCATACGCGGTCAGCGATACTTTGGCGTCAATGATGACGTGCTTGTCGTCCGGCAGCTTGATGATAACGTCCGGCCGCTGGCGGCCGCCGTCTTCGCCGCTTAAGCCCATCGCCTCGCCCTGCAGCACATAGTCCTCGCCCTTGCGCAGGCCGGACTCCTCAAGGATGCGCTCCAGCATCACTTCACCCCAGTTGCCCTGCGCCTTGACGTCACCGCGCAGTGCCTTGGTCAGGCTGTC
>JAGWLJ010000160.1 GCA_028873275.1 Pseudomonadota bacterium | reverse complement strand
GTGATCTGGTCGAGCTCGATATCGTAATACACCAGCTCGCTGCCGCTCGACACCATCAGGATCGGCGTCGGCGGGTTATACTGCCAGCGCATCTTGCCGGGGCGCTTGAGATAAAACTTGCCGGTGGAGAGCGTCCCGTCCGGCGCCACTTGCGTGAAATCCGATACGATGGTGGTGAGGTTGCTTAGATAATCCTCAATGCGGTGGATGGTTTTCTCATGCGGCGCCAGGTGGGAGGAGGTGAGGAAATTGGTGTCGGTGGCGTGGGCGGAAGTACAAAACAGCCACAGCATCATCGTCATTCCCGCGAAAGCGGGAATCCAGCGGTTTACATGCGCCCTTACCATGCAAACATCTCGGCCAGCACCAGTATCATCGTTTCTGCTTTGTCGGGATCAAGATGCCCCATGCGCTTGCGCAGGCGTGATTTATCGACGCAGCGCATTTGGTCGAGAGCAATCTCGCCTCGTGTATTTTTAAAATGTAGAGGAATACGATAGGGAAATTCATGTTTTTGCGATGTCAAAGGCGCAACGATGACGGTACCCAGGAGATGATTGATGTTATTGGGAGAAATAACCACGCAGGGACGCGTTTTCTGTATTTCATGGCCTACGGTAGGATCCAGTTCCACCCAATAGACCTCAAAACGCTGAGGACTTATCCTTTTTGTCCCGGCCATGTCCAATCTTTATCAAATTCGTCCTGCATGTCGTTCGGCCATATCAACTCCGGCATACCATGCTTCTCAATGGCCTTACGGGTCGCTTCCTCCCACCCCTCGCGCGGCTTGCGGCCTTTGCTGACGATCAACTTGCCGTTTTTAACCTCCAGATTCACCGTGCCGTTGAAGCCACACTCCTCCAATATCGCCTTGGGAATGCGAATGCCGCGGGAATTGCCGATACGGATGATCTCAGTTTTCATATGTAATTACATTGTAATTATTTTGTGGCAGGAAGTCAAGATTCTACCTAGAATATGTCTATCTAAAATGTGATTTTAGGAAGTTTGCCGTTAACTGCATCTCGTTTTTGAGCATTTGAGCAGCTTCACCAGTTACATTGGTATTTTCCATAAGTCTAATGATGACATCCGTATATTCTGGAAATTTCCTCAGTTCAAATGCAGCAGCCATCTTTGAAGCGATAGACCCTCCGGTTTTTCCTAAATGCTCAGTGACTTCAAAAAATCTCTGATAATGCTCGCGATGCAGTTCATGCTTTTTTACGTAAACGTAATTCCACGCAGACCAAGCTAGGACTGCTAGAGATAACACGGTTATAATTTGAGCAAGTTGATCCAATGTCATAATCACAAATCCAGACTCCGCAACAAGTGCGGGGATTTAAGTCTCCTCCCGCACCAGCACCTCTCTCTTGCCCACGTGATTCGCCGGCCCCACGATGCCCTCGCGCTCCATCTGCTCGATGATTGAGGCGGCGCGGTTGTAGCCGACTTTGAGGCAGCGCTGGATGTAGCTGGTCGAGGCTTTGCGGTCGCGGGTGACGATGGATACCGCCTGGTCGTACATCTCGTCCTTCTCGCCGCCCTCGCCGTCGAACATATCGGCCTCGTCGTCGCGCGTGACGTCCTCGACATAGGTCGGCGCGCCCTGCGCCTTGAGATGGCTCACCACCTGCTCGACTTCCTTGTCGGACACGAACGGCCCATGCACGCGGGTGATGCGCCCGCCGCCGGCCATGTAGAGCATGTCGCCCTGGCCCAGCAGTTGCTCGGCGCCCTGCTCGCCCAGGATGGTGCGGCTGTCGATGCGGCTGGTGACCTGGAAGGAAATGCGCGTCGGGAAATTGGCCTTGATGACGCCGGTGATGACGTCGACGCTCGGCCGCTGCGTGGCCATGATGATATGGATGCCGGCGGCGCGCGCCATCTGCGCCAGCCGCTGGATCGAGGATTCGATGTCCTTGCCGGCCACGATCATCAGGTCGGCCATTTCATCGACCACCACCACGATGAACGGCAGTTCGTTCATCTCCAGCGGCTGTTCCTCGATGATGGGCTCGCCGGTATCGGGATTGAAGCCGGTCTGCACCGTGCGGGTCAGCTGGTTGCCGCGTGCGCGGGCCTCGCGGATTTTTTTATTATAGCCCTCGATGTTGCGCACGCCGAGATTGCTCATCAGGCGATAGCGGTTCTCCATTTCCTTGACCGTCCATTTGAGCGCCACCACCGCCTTGCCCGGTTCGGTGACGACCGGCGACAGCAAATGCGGGATATTGTCGTATACCGAGAGTTCCAGCATCTTGGGGTCGATCATGATGAACTTGCAGGTTTCCGGCGTGTGCTTGTAGAGCAGCGAGGCGATCATGGTGTTGATGGCCACCGATTTGCCTGAGCCAGTGGTGCCTGCCACCAGCAGATGCGGCATGCGGGCGAGATCGACGATGATCGGCGCGCCGCCGATATCCTTGCCAAGCGCCAGCGGCAGCTTGGCTTCGTTGGAGTCGAAGGCCTCGCTTTCCAGCATCTCGCGTAAATAAACCGTTTCGCGGTGGGAGTTGGGCAATTCGATGCCGATGGCATTTCTGCCGGGAATGACGGCGATGCGGGCCGAGACGGCGCTCATCGAGCGGGCGATATCATCGGCCAGGCCAATGACACGCGAGGATTTGGTGCCGGCGGCCGGTTCCAGCTCATAGAGCGTCACCACCGGGCCGGGGCGGATTTCGATAATATCGCCGTTGACGCCGAAATCCTGCAGCACGCTCTCGAGCAGTCGCGCATTCTGCGTCAGCGCCGATTCGTTGGCGGCGGCCTTGCGGCTCTTGGGCGGGGCGGTGAGCAGCTTGATCGGCGGCAATTCGTAATCGCCCTGCGGCAGGGCCAACGCCGCCTGCGCCCGCGGCGCCGATTTCGCCTTCTCGGCTCTTTCCTTCTTGTTGACGCGAGGCTGCGGCCGGGCAGGCGTTTCTTCCTCTTCCTCCTCATCCTCGCTGCCGCCGCGTTTCCACAGCTTCAGCTTCGGCAGGCGCTCGCGCCAGGGCACGGATTCGTATTCCTCATCCTCGTCGTCCTCGTCCTCCTCGCTGTGGCGCTGCGCCAGCGACAAAATCAGACCGCTGATGAAAAAGAACGCCTGTCGGATGCCACGCCCTATCGCCCGCCATTCCTCCCAGCTCATGCCGAATGCCAGCGACACCGCCATCAGCGAAACGGCGCTGACGGCCATAATGAACAGATGGCTTTTAAACAGGCGGTGGAAAGCGTCGTGCAGCATGGCGCCGATCGACCCGCCCATGCCACTGATGATCGGCCAGGCCATCGGCGGCTCGAGCAGGGAAAACAGCGTTGCCGCCAGCACCAGCGACACCATCAGCAGTGAAAAGCGCAGCCACAAATGGCTGACCGGCTGGCCGCGCAGCATCTTGACGCCCCAGGCGAACGGCACCAGCACCAGCAGCGCGCTGGCCAGCCCCATCACCTGCAGAACAAGATCGGCCACCAGCGCGCCGGTATACCCGCCGGCATTGGCCACGGCGTTGCCGGTGGCGCGGTTGAGCGACGGGTCGGCCTGATTATAGCTGGCCAGGCAGATCAGCAGGTACACCGTCCCCAGCAACAACGCCAGCCCGCCCAGCAGCGTGAGCGGATGGCGCGATTCGGGCAGGGATTTAGCGATAGCGCGGGCGGGCATGGTAATTATTTCAATAACATAATAAAAAATTGCAGTTCAATTGTAACCAAATCTTCATCTAAGGGTATAGAATTATAGGCTATCATAGAAACTAAGCAATCAAATGTAAAACGAGTCTCTTATGGATACGCCATCCGACATTCCCGAATATAACTGGAAGGACTGGAAAAAGCAGCCTTGGGCAAGCCGAGTAACAAAAAAAGAAGAAGCTATTTTAAGAGAAGAGCCATCTTCTAAAGCCGCCAGAGAAATGCGCGTGATGCGTGCTTGGTATGCAAAAGACCCCAAAGGGTTTACTGATCGAATGCGGCAGGATTATGAACAGACCATCCAAGAGCTTCATAAAACAATGGAGGCTGTTAAGTCCGATGACCCTAGAGTAGCACAAATGCAGGCTGTTATAGATCAGATGGCAAGAGCAAGCGGCAAATTCAAAGAATCTCCAGAACTTATTGTTCTGCCTTCTGATTCTAAATTTGATTGGGAATGTGCAAGTCGAGATATACTGAACGCAGGAGCCGAACCCGGTAATTTTATTTTGCTGAATGCCTATTCAAAGCAGCAGCTTTTAGAGAATCCAGCCTTATCACGAGCTATTTTTGCCCATGAGATGGGGCATTTGGCAAACAAAGATCTTGAATTCGAGAACGCATTACTTGCAAAAATAAAGCCTCCCAGTCAGAAGAAAGAATTGCTTGCTGATCGCATGGGCGCCATAATTCAT
>JAGWLJ010000159.1 GCA_028873275.1 Pseudomonadota bacterium | reverse complement strand
AGATGGCGATGGGATCGACCACCGCCGTGCTGGCGGCATAAATGGCCTGCCGATAGGTTTTGGCGTTGGGCTCGATTTCCGCCGTTTCCTTCTCATCGACCAGCTTCTGCGCTACCCCATTGGCCTGCCCGCGCCGGTACAACTCATGCAGCGTTTCAAGCTCCGACTCATTCTGCGCTACCACTACCTTGCCGCATTCATTGATGCGCAACCCACGGCGTCTTACATAATCGCGCATGACAGCGTTGCCGTCGCGGCAGAATTTGGCTTTGAGCGAATCGGCGCTGTAGTAAAACCCGGCATGCAGCACGCCGCTGTTGCGTCCGCTGGCATGCTGCGCGACATTATCTTCTTTCTCGATCAGGCTGATGGCGGCTTTGGGGAAACGGGCGTTCAGTTCCCGCGCCACTGCCAGCCCCATAATGCCGCCGCCGATGATGAGGTAGTCGGATTGCTCAGCCATCACTTGTATTGAATGGCCAGCACTTCGTAACTTTTGGCGCCTTTGGGCGTTTTAACTTCCACCGAATCGCCCTTCTTCTTGCCGATCAGGGCGCGTGCCATGGGGGATGTGATCGAGATCTGGCCGGATTTGAGGTCGGCTTCGTATTCGCCGACGATCTGGTAGCTCGCTTCGTTGCCGCTATCTTCATCGGCGAGTTTGACCGTCGCGCCGAATTTGACGGTATCGCTTTTGAGCGAGGCGATGTCTATGACATCGGCACGCGAAATTTTATCTTCAAGTTCCTTGATGCGCCCTTCGATGAAGCTCTGCTTCTCCTTGGCGGCGGCGTACTCGGCGTTTTCGGAGAGATCGCCATGCGCGCGCGCTTCGGCAATGGCCTTGATGACATTGGGCCGCTCGACGCTTTTTAAATTCTTGAGTTCCGCCTCCATGCGGACATAGCCCGTGGCGGTGGTGGGTATTTTTTCCATATGCAGATACCAAAAAAATATCCTCGGTCGATTGTCCGAGGATGACATTAACAATATGATTACGCCGCAAAATACGCCTGTATCGACTTTACGTCAAGCCCAAGGCCGTTTTTCATAGCAGCGATGGCCATGGCGCAGGCGCGCGCGCCTGCGAGGGTGGTGTAATAGGGAACTTTATGCAATAGCGCCGTGCGGCGGATTGAGAAGGAATCGGAGAGTGACTGCGAGCCTTCGGTGGTGTTGATAACCAGTGCAATGCGACTATCTTTCAGCATGTCGACGATATGCGGCCGTCCCTCGCGCACCTTGTTGACGATGCTGACGGGGAGTCCCTGGCCTTCAAGGTAGGTGGCCGTGCCGCGCGTGGCCATAGCGGTAAAGCCTAGATCGAGCAGCTGGCGGACGAGGGTGGCAGCAGCGGGTTTGTCGGAATCCTTGACCGATACGAATACCGTGCCGCCTTGCGGAATGCTGCTGCCGGCGGAAAGCTGCGACTTGGCGAAGGCGCGGGCGAAATCGCTGTCGATGCCCATGGCTTCGCCGGTCGATTTCATCTCCGGTCCCAGCACGACGTCGACGCCGGGGAAGCGCGCAAAGGGGAAGACGGATTCCTTGACGGCGACGTGGCGCTTAGTGCCGGAAGCTTGGTGCCTGGAAAGGAGAGCAGACAGTTTCTCGCCGGCCATGATTCTGGCGGCGATTTTGGCGATGGGGATGCCCGTGGTCTTGGCCACGAAAGGCACGGTGCGGCTGGCGCGCGGGTTGACTTCGATAAGATAAACCTCGCCGTCCTTCACCGCAAACTGCACATTCATCAGGCCGATGACTTTCAGCGCCCTGGCCAGCGCTTCCGTCTGTCGTTTCACTTTCGAAATGATCTTCTCGGGCAGCGAATAAGGCGGCAGAGAGCAGGCCGAATCGCCGGAATGGATGCCGGCTTCCTCGATATGCTCCATAATGCCGGCGACATAAACATCTTTGCCGTCACTTAAGCAATCGACATCGAGTTCGATGGCGTCCTGCAGGTAGGAGTCGATCAGGATGGGGCCATCGCCGAACATTTTGGTCAGCTCCTCGACATAGGCTTCGAGCGTGGGTTTATCGTACATAATGCGCATGGCGCGGCCGCCCAGCACGTAGGAGGGACGCACTAAGAGCGGGAAGCCGATGGCGTCGGCCTGCTGAATCACCTCGGCGGCGCTGTGTCCGATGGCGCTTTTGGGCTGCCTAAGGTTTAATTTATCGACCAACTGGCGGAAGCGGTCGCGGTCTTCGGCGAGGTCGATCGAATCGGGCGAAGTGCCGATGATGGGCACGCCGGCGGCTTCCAGCGCTTTGGCGAGCTTGAGCGGTGTCTGGCCGCCGAATTGGACGATGACGCCTTTTAATATGCCGTTCTTCTGCTCGACGCGGATGATCTCCAGCACGTCTTCGGCAGTCAGCGGCTCGAAATAGAGGCGATCGGACGTGTCGTAATCGGTGGAGACGGTTTCGGGATTGCAGTTGACCATGATCGTCTCATAGCCCGCTTCCTTCAGCGCATAAGCGGCATGCACACAACAATAATCGAACTCGATGCCCTGCCCGATGCGGTTGGGCCCGCCGCCGAGGATGATAATTTTTTCGCGGGCGCTGGGCTGCGCTTCGCATTCCTGATCGTAGGTGGAATACATATAAGGTGTGCCGGAGTCGAACTCGGCGGCGCAGGTGTCGACGCGCTTGTAGACGGGATGCACCTGGCAGGTGTGGCGCAATTTAGTGATGTCAGCGGTTTTTACGCCAACCAGTTCGGCAATGCGGACATCGGAGAAGCCCATGCGTTTCCAATGCCATAGCTTGTCATTCCCGCGAAGGCGGGAATCCAGTCCTTTTATTTCTTTTTCCGCCTCCACAATCTCCTGCAACTGCCGCACGAACCACGCATCATATTTCGTGATGCCACAGATTTCTTCCACGCTCATATCCAGCCGCAAGGCCTGCGCGGCGACCAGCAGGCGATCCGGCGTCGGACGGCCGAGCCGGGAGCGGGCTTCGTCCAAATCTTTCAGCGGCACTTCGTTGAGGCCGGTTAGCCCCGTCTCCATCGATCCTAGCGCCTTCTGCAGCGATTCCTGGAAATTACGTCCCATGGCCATGGCTTCGCCGACCGATTTCATGGCGGTGGTGAGGGTGGGCTCGGCGCCGGGGAATTTTTCGAAGGTGAAGCGCGGGATTTTGGTCACCACGTAATCGATCGTGGGCTCGAAGCTGGCGGGCGTGGCGCCGCCGGTGATGTCGTTTTTGATTTCGTCGAGGGTGTAGCCCACGGCCAATTTAGCGGCGACCTTGGCGATGGGAAAGCCGGTGGCTTTGCTGGCCAGCGCCGAGCTGCGCGATACGCGCGGGTTCATCTCGATCACCACCATGCGGCCATTGGCTGGATTGACGGCGAACTGCACATTGCTGCCGCCGGTGTCGACGCCGATCTCGCGCAGCACTGCAAAGCTGGCGTCGCGCATAATCTGGTATTCCTTGTCGGTGAGGGTCAGCGCCGGGGCGACGGTGATCGAGTCGCCGGTATGCACGCCCATGGGATCAACGTTTTCGATGGAGCAGACGATGATGCAGTTATCGCGCTTGTCGCGCACCACTTCCATCTCGAATTCTTTCCAGCCCAGCACCGATTCGTCGATCAGCACCTCGGTGGTGGGCGAGGCGTCGAGGCCGCTGGCCACGATCTGCTCGAATTCCTCATGGTTATAGGCAATGCCGCCGCCGGCGCCGCCCAGCGTGAAGGAGGGGCGGATGATGGCGGGCAGGCCGACATGCTTTAAGACCTCGCGGGCTTCCTCGATGGAATGGGCGATGCCGTTCTTGGGCGTTTCCAGCCCGATCTTCTGCATGGCCTGGTTGAACAACTCGCGGTTCTCGGCCTTATTGATCGATTCCAGCCGCGCGCCGATCAGCTCGACGCCGTATTTTTTGAGCACGCCCGATTCGGCCAGCGCCTTGGCGCAGTTGAGCGCTGTCTGGCCGCCCATGGTGGGCAGCAAGGCGTCGGGTTTTTCCTTGGCGATGATTTTTTCCACCATCTCCGGCGTAATCGGCTCAATATAAGTAGCGTCGGCCAGCTCCGGATCGGTCATGATGGTGGCCGGGTTGGAGTTGACCAGCACGACGCGGTAACCCTCGGCCTTCAAGGTCTTCACCGCCTGCGTGCCAGAATAATCGAACTCACAGGCCTGCCCGATGACGATAGGCCCGGCGCCAATGATGAGGATCGAGGAGATGTCGGTGCGTTTAGGCATTTTCTTTTAATTGATTTAGGATAAACGCATTGTCTTTATTAAATTTTTGGTCTTTCCGATAATTGGCATAGAAATAAACCGGCACCTTAAATTGAATCCTGCTTACGTTTTGCACTTGGGATAAATCAGAATTATTCTTATCTTTCCCTAATTCTGCGCCAAATTTAGCT
>JAGWLJ010000158.1 GCA_028873275.1 Pseudomonadota bacterium | reverse complement strand
GAAAAACATGCGGCACTATAGCATGAAATTAACGAAAAAAAAAGATTTAATTGGGGGAGAATAAATATTCTTCGAAAGCGACTACTTAGTCCCCTCGCCCGGATTGGCGCTGAAGAATTTGTCGAATTTGCCCTCTATGCCCTTGTAGCTGTCGGCGTCGGCAGGGCTGGTTTTCTTGACGGTGATGTTGGGCCATTTTGCGGCGTATTCGCGGTTGACCTCCACCCATTTCAATAGTTCGTCGGACTCGGGGCGAATGGCTTCCGCCGGGCATTCCGGCTCGCAGACGCCGCAGTCGATGCATTCGTCCGGATTGATGACCAGCATGTTCTCGCCTTCGTAAAAGCAATCCACGGGGCAGACTTCCACGCAGTCGGTATATTTGCATTTGATGCAGGCATCGGTAACGACGAAGGTCATATTTCAGCGGCCAGTTTTCAGTGAATAGTTATCAGCAGGAGGCGAATATTAGCACTGGCCACCGACCGCTGGCAACTGTCAACTGTAGCGCATTCGCCGTATTTTCTGCTCCAGGATGGCCGTTTTGGCCCGTATGGCCAGCAGCCAGAGGTAAAACCCGGTGAAGGCCAGCCCCATGGCCAGAAGCGGCGTGAGCATGGCTGGGTCGATGGCCGGGCCGCCGCTGCGGATGAGGCTCGCTGGCTGATGCAGCGTGTTCCACCATTCAACGGAAAAACGGATGACCGGGATATTGGCGAACCCCACCAGCGCCATCACGGCGCAGATCTTCTTGCCGCGCTCCTGCTGGGCATAGGCGTCGGACAGCGCGATATAGCCGATATACAGGAAAAACAGGATCAGCACCGAGGTCAACCGCGCATCCCACACCCACCAGGCGCCCCACATGGGCTTGCCCCACAGCGAGCCGGTAATCAGCGTCACGAAGGTAAACCCCGCCCCCACCGGCGCGCTGGCACGGGCGAGGATATCGGCCAGCGGATGCTTCCAGATCAGAAAAGCCGCGCTGGATGCCGCCATTACCGAGTAAATCATCATCGCCATCCATGCCGACGGCACATGCACGTACATGATACGCACCGAATCGCCCTGCTGGTAATCCGGCGGCGAAAGGAACAGCGCCTGCGCCAGCCCATAGGCAAGCAGTGCGACCGTCGCTGCAGCCAGCCATGGCAGAAGCCGGTCGGACAGGCGCATAAAGCGCGCGGGATTGGCAAGAGCGTGCATACCCCTGAAATACCAGCTTTCGCTGGCATGACAATATTAATTATCCGCAGATCAGCCGCTGCGGAATGCAGATATAGGACACGGTTTCCTGCAGCGTGCGTCCGCCGGAGGTGGTGACGGTGTTGGTGATGGTGTAGGTATTGCCCGCGGTGCCGCCGGTCAGCCAGAAGGTGGCGGTGGTGCCGGTATTGCTGGTGTCGCTGACGGTGAAATCCTCCGAGGATTGGCTCCATTCGCTGGTGAGAATGGTGTCGCTGCCCAGGCCGCGGCTGGCCCAGTTGATTGTCCAGTCCAGCAGCTCGGCCGGGGTTTGCTCGAGATTGGTCATAGGGTTCGGTTCTCCTGAAAAAGTTGCAGAATACGGTTTTGCGCCGGTGTTTCGAGCAGGCGAGACTGGCTGTCCGGCGCGATCGTGCGGTTGACGTCATCCGACTGGAAGCTACGGTTTTCGTTATCGGGATTCAGTATGCGGCCGGAAAATACCGGGCTGATATCGATGCAATGCACCGCCCCCATGAATTCTTCCGATGCAATACCGGCGGGCAACAATTGGATGGATGGCGCTATTGACAGCGTCGTCGCTCCATTCTCCTCTGCCGGCAGTATGCCGCCGGCGGTAATCGCCAGCCCCATCATCGCGGCGCCGATAATTTCACCGCCCGCGATCCCCAGCGGCAAAATGCTCTGCGGATTGGCAACAGCAGCGTATTCGAGCGCGCCGTAGGGCGATTGGCTGTAAACCGAGAGGAACGTCATGACGCCGTATAGCCGACAGTGGCGTTAATGACTTTAGACTGCGCTGCGCCCATATCGGCATAGCCGCTGGTCGATGCGCCCGGCCATGACGCCGGCGCTCCGGCGTATCTGGCCGACGCGCCGCCGCCGGAGGTCGCGTTCAATGAATAATCCTGCCCGGCGACATTGGTGAACGGGCTGGCCGAAAGCGCCACGTCGAGGCTGTTGACATAAGGCATGATGCCGTTGACGGCGTTGGTCGTGCCGTCGTCCATGTTGTTGCGGTTGGCGGTAAGATTATTGTAATAGGCGTTGCCGTCGTAATGCGTATCAGCCGGAAGCGCCGCCGCCGAAGATTGCAGGCCGTAAGCCGTGCCGGCGTTGGTGCCGGTCGATCCGCCGGCAGCGGCCAGGATGTTGTTCTTGATGAGCGTCGTCTCGTAGCCGGTGCTGTTGAGGTTGATATTGTGCCTGCCCGAGCGGTTGACGGTGTTGAAGAGGATAATGTTGCTGTAAATGCCGCTGATCAGTATGCCATCGGAGGTAGAGCCGCTGTTGTTGTCGACGATATTGAAGAGAATGGCGTTGGTTCCTGCCGACGTGATGCCGGGGCAGGCGTTGTCGTGCACATAGTTGTTGAGCGCCAGCTGGGCGCTGCCGCCGTTCAGATTGATGGCGGCGGTGGCGGCGCTGGTGCCGGCGGTGACCTCGCATTGCTCAACGATCGCGGAGCCGGTGGAGATGATGCCGTTCTTGGTGAAGTTTTTGACCAGGCAATTGAGCGTGCGGCAGTGATTGGCGGTGAATGAAATTCCCTGTGATGTGCCCAGTGAATTGCAGTCGATAATGAAATTCTCGATGCTGGTGCCGGAAACGCCCTGCGTTAGCGCGGTGAGCCCGGTATTGGTGATGAGCTGAATGGTGACTCTGCCGCCGTCGCCGCGCGTGGAGCTGTAACCAATGAAGCGCAGGTAAGGTGTGCTGTGGCTGGGCGTGATGCTGCCGCTGCCCGGCAAGGTCAGCGACGAAGCAGTTTGTATCGTCGATTCCGCCTTGACGAACACCTTGTTGCCGGCGCTGGTAGGCACGGCGGGCTTGGTGATGCTTTTAAGCGCCCCGCCCATGTCGCCGGTGACGGCTGAGCCCGGTCCGCCCGCCGTGGTGGCGTTGGTAGCGCCGGAGAGCGTCCAGGTCGTCGAGGTTTGGGCAGTGATCTGGTAAAATCCGGAGTTGATATTGGTGCCGCCGGTCAGCTGCACGATGTTGCCGACATCGGCGGCGGAAGGCGTATATCCAGCCGTGAAGGTGAGCGTGTTGCTGTTGGCGCCCGTCGTGGTGCAGGTAACAGTAGAATTGTTGATGGCAACCTGCGCGCTGTTCTGCTGCGAATAATCGATACCGGAATAAAGGCTGTAGGTGCCGTTGCTGCCATTCCCCGCCGCCGATGGAGAATGATCCAGTATTGCCGCGTTGGAGGCGGTGGAGACAATCTGATACCAGCCCGTTGCCCAGCCCGTTCCCGCCGTCACCTTGATGTATTTGCCAACGTCGCCGGAGACGAAATTATGCGCGCTCGACGTTACTTTTTTATTATTGGAAGCATCGATCGCCAGCGTCGCTGAAGTGCTGATATCGGTGGTGCTCAAGCCTACACAGAAACCGCCGCCGTTGCTGTCGCTGCCGTTGGTGGGCCGCACTTCCCATACGGTATTCGCATTGATCGCCATAGGATGCCTATAAGGTTACTTGCAGGGTGAGGTTGACTTTCTGCACGCTGGAGGCGCTGTTGACATGGAACGCCATTACGTCGCCGGCCGAGATGCTCGTCGTCCACCCGCTAACGCTGCCGGAGAAGGCCGATTGCGCCGCGGAAAGCGTCGGCAGGCTGGAGGCGGTGATGGTGTTGGACACGGTGGGCATCGCCGCACTGGCTTTCCACACGTCGATCACGATGGAGCCGCTCTGGTCGGCCACCAGGTTCCAGCCGGTGATCGTCCCGGCGTAGGGAATATGGCTTAGGTACCAGGTGCCCCCGGATTGAATAGCAGAGCCGTTGCCGTCGAGATTGAAAATGATGTCGCGCTTGAGCTTGGTGGTGATGTCCGACATCACACCAGCTGTGCAGACATGCGTCACCGTGGCGCCGCTGGCATGGCTGGCCTGCGTTGTGCCTTCGTATCCGGGGGTAACGGTAAAAACGCTGCCCGATACCGCCGTCACCAGGAAAATCTCCGAATCGATGATGATGCGGAAATTGCCGCTGACCGGGAAGCTGCCGGCCGACACCACCGTCAACGATATGGCCCCGGCGGTGATGGCACCATTCAGCGTGCTCGAGGCGTTATTGGCAAATTGCTCGGTCATGGCTGCCTGCGCTTAAAGTTTAAAAATCTTGTTCGCCCCGGAATCCCAGGTGATGACAATGTTGTTGCCGTTGGGCGTCACCGGCAGGCCGGAGCCCATCTGC
>JAGWLJ010000157.1 GCA_028873275.1 Pseudomonadota bacterium | reverse complement strand
TGACGCCGTCCTCGCTGGGACGAGAATCTTTCACCTGGGTGTCGCTATGGCCGCAGAAGGGGCATTTCATAATTTATCCTAATGTTGGAAAACCAGGCAAATCGCCGATTATTATCTTTCGAATAGAATTTCTAACAGGAGCCTTAACATCCGGATGATCACATAGTTCCAGCATCAGACGCATTATATGTCGGATAAATGCAATGCGTTGATCATCATCGTGTGCTTCCCTAGCATTATCAGCATCTTTCTGGATTTCCTTTGCCCAATGCAGAATAGGCAACATTACCTGTTCCAATCCTAATGCTATAGAGATGCCACATTGTTCAATTTTTTCTGACTTTTCCTTTATTTTTTGAAGTAACTCACCAAAGTCGTCTATCTTTTTAGCCAATGCAGCGGGAGATTCATCCACACCATAGTCCTGCCGCATCATCAAGCGCGGTGCATCCGCGGCATTTATAGCCTCACGATGGATATCGGTAATAATATCGGCTGAAAGCGTATCACCCGTTTCTAATCTATCGCCTTGCGTTGAAGCGCAAAAAAGCTCCGCATGAATGACCTCAAGCGGTCTTGGTTCTTTTCTGAATATTTGCGGATTCACATGAAAACCTTACATGTTATTCTTGCACGACGCTTCGGCAAACGGATTGCCGTTGAGACGCGCATGAATGATGATATCGCCCTCCGGGTCCAGCATCGACCACACTTCTTCGCCACGCGGCGGGCAGCTGTTGCGGGCGATGAATTTCAGGCGGTCGTCCGCAACGAATTTCATCAGATCCTGCGCCTGGCGCTCGGGCACGTTGATCTGGACATCAACATTCTTGCCTTTCGCATCGGCCCCGAAGAAGCCCCAATACCCACGGATGGTGTAATGCGTGTAGAACTTATCGAGCCAGGTTTTAGCCTCCTTCGCCCTCGGCGTCGCATCCGGCTCGCAGGCGACCATCGCCACTGCCACAGCGGCGTTGAGCAGGAAAACGACGAAGAGAGAAGTGCGGTTAATCATGTATCACCCAGCACTTTCGGCTTAGTAAATGGGAAATTTGGCGCATAGCTCTGATACTTGCTGTTTTACTTTCTTCTCCACAGCAGCATTATCGCCGCCGGTCGCCAGCCCATCGAGTACATCGCCGATCATTTGACCAATTTGCCGGAATTCTCCAACGCCGAAGCCGCGCGTCGTACCGGCGGGGGTGCCTAAGCGGATACCGCTGGTAACGAAAGGCTTTTCGGGGTCGAAAGGGATGGCGTTTTTGTTGCAGGTGAGGCCGGCGCGCTCGAGGCTTTCCTCGGCGGCCTTGCCGGTGAGCTTCTTGGGGCGCAGGTCGACCAGCATCAGATGCGAATCGGTGCCGCCGGTGGTGATGTCGACGCCGCGGCTGACCAGCATCTCGGCCAGCGCTTTGGCATTCTCGACCACTGCCTTGCCGTAGGCTTTGAAGCTCGGCTGCAATGCCTCACCGAAGGCCACCGCCTTGGCGGCGATGACATGCATCAGCGGTCCGCCCTGCAATCCGGGGAATAGCGCCGAGTTGAATTTCTTGCCCAACTCCTCATCGTTGGAGAGCACCAGCCCGGAGCGCGGACCGCGCAGAGTCTTATGCGTCGTCGAGGTCACCACATGCGCGTGCGGCAGCGGCGATGGATACACACCCGCCGCTACCAGCCCGGCGAAATGTGCCATATCAACCATGAAATAGGCGCCGATCGAATCGGCAATCTTGCGAAACCGCGCGAAATCAATGACGCGCGGATAGGCCGAGCCGCCGGCAATGATCAGCTTCGGCTGATGCGTTTTGGCCAGCCGCTCGACTTCCTCGTAATCGATCAGGCAATCTTCCTTACGCACGCCATACTGCACCGCATTGAACCACTTGCCCGATTCATTGGGCGCGGCCCCATGCGTCAGATGCCCGCCCGCTGCCAGGCTCATGCCCATGAACGTCTCGCCGGGCTTCAGGAGCGCTAGGAACACCGTCTGATTCGCCTGTGAGCCCGAATGCGGCTGCACGTTGGCATACTTGCAATTAAACAGACGCGTGACGCGCTCGATGGCCAGGTTTTCTACCTTGTCCACTTCCTCGCAGCCGCCGTAATACCGCTTGCCGGGATAGCCTTCGGCGTATTTGTTGGTCATCACCGAGCCCTGCGCCTCAAGCACAGCCTTGCTCACGATATTCTCGCTGGCGATCAGCTCGATGGTTTCCCGCTCGCGATGCAGCTCGCCTTCGATGGCGGAAAAGACATCCGGGTCGGCGGAGGAGAGAGAGGTGGAGAAGAAATTATTCATAGAGGATTCACTCAATTTAAAAGCGGATTGCGTCATGATCATGCTCACTCGTTATGTATTCACATTGCATTAACTACATTTCTTGGCGGAGGCATTCTCATATTCTCCGGTATTTTCAGCTTAAGCGCCGTATAGAGCTTTTCAGGCTTAATAAATTGGTCAATTGAACCTTGATCTTCTTCGGGCGTATAATTCATATACGCTGGGTCATTAAGCAGTTTTCTAAGTGCCGCGATAATTTTGAATGTATGAGGCTTGTTGAGCTTTACGGCTATACTTGCATCCGGAGGACTTACAAAATTGCGTGTCTCCGATAGTGGAGTAACTGTAACCCGCACATAGTCCGCCTCTTCAGGAGTCAATCCCAAAACCTCTGCTATTTTATCGCGCAGCCTTTTTGCTTCTGCGTAGCGTAAAACATGCTCAGGATTGAGAAATCCTCTGTCATCATCCAGGAAAATAGGGCTGGCGAAGGTGACCTGACTCGCTGCAGCATTAAATGCTTTTATCATGTCCTGCGTCGCCATCGAATCGGAAACGGGGCGTGAGGGATCGACGACTGATAAATGAGGGCATAGGACAAAGTATAATGCACTAGAGAATCGGCCATCCATTCCTTCGCGCTCATAAATCTTAACAGGCTTATCGCCTGCAAAAGACTGGAGTATCTTCTCAGCCGTCGCCAGATCTTCAGCGTTCATCATCCCAACTTCTCCACCCGCTTCTCATGCCGCCCGCCCTCGAACTCCGTGGCAAGAAATATCTTGAGCACGTCCTTCGCCGCATCACTGCCAATCAGCCGCGCCCCTAAGCACAATACATTCGCATCGTTATGCCCGCGCGCCAACGCCGCTTCTTCGCCGTTATGCACCAGGGCGGCGCGGATGCCCTTGTGCCGGTTAGCGGCGATCGACATGCCGATGCCAGAGCCGCAGATCAGCACGCCTTTGCTGCCCTCATGTTTCTCCACCCATTCGGCCAGCGCATGGGCGTAATCGGGATAGTCAACCGACGCCCCACCCTGCGTGCCGAGATCTATCGCCTCGTAACCAAGCGTGCCTAGTTCCGCTTTCAGCATCTCTTTCATTTCGACCCCGGCATGATCGGAGGCGATGGCTACCATCCGCGCTTTCATTTTTTCTTTGCCTACTATATATAGAGTAGCCTTTTTTGCCACGTCCCCAGCCTTGGCGCAACAAAATAGCAGCGAACTCAATGACTTTGCCTGATATCGCCCTCTATTTCGCCGTAGCGGCGGCGGGAAGCGCCATCAACTCCGTCGCCGGTGGCGGGACTTTCATTGTTTTTCCGGTGCTTATATTCAACGGCCTAAGCGCCCTGCAGGCCAACATTATGAGCACTATCGCCCTCTGGCCGGGCAGTATTTCGAGCGCCGCGGCTTACCGCAGCCAGCTTGAGATCGAAAAACGCCGCCTTGCCGGATTCATGGCTATCAGCACGCTGGGCAGCGCCATCGGCACCGCCGTGCTGCTGCTGACGCCGGAAAAAACCTTTAGCCATCTAGTTCCCTGGCTGCTGCTGGGCGCAACGCTGATCTTCACGTTCGGCCGCCGCTTCCCGGCTGTGTTCCAGTCGCGCCTCGGAGAAAAAGGCAAGCTGGCCGCCTATGCACTGCAATTTCTCATCGCCATTTACGGCGGATACTTCGGCGCCGGCATCGGCATCCTGATGTTGGCCATGCTGCAGATCATGGGGCTCGAGCACATCCACCGCATGAACGCGTTGAAAGCAGTGCTCGGCGGCACCATCAACGCCGTGGCGGTGATTATCTTTATTTGTTCCGGCCGCGTAATATGGAGTCTGGGCGCCGTGATGATCGCCGGCGCTGTCACCGGCGGCTGGTTGGGTGCGAAGCTGGCGCTGAGAATATCGCCGCGCTTTGTGCGCTTCGCCATCAGCGCGACAGGCGGGGCGATGACGGCCTACTTCTTTCTGCACGGCGTATAAAATATAAGCGCGATGTAAAATAGCCATTGAGTCGTCCGCGTCGCTGGCTATAATCGATCAATTAAGCGAACATTAAAATCGAAATGGGGTGGAATATGAGTGAACCGGTACTGTCTGCCGCGCCCGCGGGCGAGCCCGCCAAAAAAGCCCATATCATCGTGCTCG
>JAGWLJ010000156.1 GCA_028873275.1 Pseudomonadota bacterium | reverse complement strand
CATATAGCGGATAACTTCCCTGCTGAAGATACGGCCGCGCTCATCGCACGCACCGAGCAGCTGATCGAGGATCTGAAAAATGATCCGGCCTTCTGGAATAAATTCATCGCGGCGGTGCCGGCGGATATCGTAGAGGATACCAAAACTTTATATAAACTGGGCTACGAAGTGCGCGCCGGAAGCCATCCTGACTGGAAAGAGCCGCCGCTATCGGAAAGCGAATGGTGGAATTATCCAGGGCCGGACATGCTGCTCTGCCTTGCCCAGCTGGGAGAAAAGGAAAATCGGGAATTTCTTGCCTATCAGATCGCGGAAGCCCGCTTCCTACTCGACGCCATGCAGAAAAATCCCGGCAGGGGATGGGCGGAGGCCATGCAGATAGAGATGGAGAAAAGAATAGGACAGGACCGCATGGGGCTGGGATGAATAGCTAATCCCCCCTAGCGGCCTCTGCGGTGGGATCCCGTTTCTATTTCAGGCGCTATTGACCGGGTCAGGCCGGCCTCCAGCTTCTCCACATCGCGCACAGAAATAATCAGCGTTCCGCCATACCATTCCTTTGCGATGGCGTTTTCTTTCTCCAGCTGTTTCAATATATCTACCTGCGCAGAGCTGCGCCGCGTCAGATTCAAGCCCCCGCCCCATTGAAGTTCCGCAGCAGGCTCGAATGCAATAAGATAGGGTGACGGCCCTTGTGCTGGATCTTCTAAGTATGCAACTCTTCCCAATGCCTTGGATAATAATTCATGCGCTTTTTTAGCATTCTCTATTTTATGGTTTACGGCATCGGCAGCTTTTCCAATCGCTGCTTCGACCTTATCCATATCAGCAGTGGCTAATTGCAATGGGATTACCTTGGCTGGCGCAGGCTGCTCATACCAGAATGCCTCCCCTGCCAAAGGATCCTGCCTGGTCTGAGCGTCTGCCCGCTGCGCTACGCCTTCCGCCACCAGCGTATCTACGATAGTTTTATATATATCCAACGTCCCTTTAAAATAATAATACGTATCGTCACGCCGATATTCCGGCAGACGCAGGAATAAATCATACGTATCCGTTTGAACCTCAACTCTCCTGCTGCTGCGGCTGAATTTATTATAATCAATCGCCCATTTTCTTGTGCTCTGGAGATTTACTGGCATTACCTCCTTGAATGCCTCAGCAAACATCGTGCGGATTTTCGCCACCTGCTCCTGATTTGGGGCAACTACATCTGACATGATTTTCTCCCGATTTTATAATAAATAATATTTAAATTAATTTAATTTTAACCATTCGGCAAGCGCTATCTGCCAAATAAAAAAGTTCTTCCGCCCACAAAATCTGGTGGTAATTTCGGGCAAATTGGTCAATATTATGTGCATCGTTGACACAGCCCCGGGGAGCCACGCGCCATGATCAATCTTCATCTTCCTGCAAAATCTGAAACTTTGCGCCCGACCATCACCGTCATCGGCGTCGGCGGGGCGGGCGGCAACGCCGTCAACAACATGATTTCCGCGCAGCTCGAGGGCGTCAATTTCGTCGTCGCCAACACCGACGCGCAGGCGCTTGACCATTCGCTGACCGAGCGCACCATCCAGCTCGGGGCCGGCATCACCAAAGGCCTGGGCGCCGGTGCCAACCCGGAAGTCGGCCGCGCCAGCGCCGAGGAAGCGCGCGAGGAAATCGCCGCCTATATCGAAGGCAGCAACATGGTGTTCATCACCGCCGGCATGGGCGGCGGCACCGGCACCGGCGCCGCCTCGGTCATCGCCCGCATCGCGAAAGAACAGGGAATTCTCACCGTAGCCGTCGTCACCAAGCCCTTCCAGTTCGAGGGCACGCACCGCATGCGCATGGCCGAAAACGGCCTCAAGGAATTGCAGGATTACGTCGATACGCTGATCATCATTCCCAACCAGAACCTGTTCCGCATCGCCAACGAGCGCACCACCTTCGCCGACGCCTTCAAGATGGCCGACGAAGTGCTGCATTCGGGCGTGCGCGGCGTTACCGACCTGATGGTCAAGCCCGGCCTGATCAACCTCGATTTCGCCGATATCCGCACCGTCATGCGCGAGATGGGCAAGGCCATGATGGGCACCGGCGAAGCCACCGGCGAGCGCCGCGCCGTCGAGGCCGCCGAGGCCGCCATCTCCAACCCATTGCTCGACGACGTGTCGCTCAAAGGCGCGCGCGCCCTGCTGATCAGCATTACCGGCGGCAACGACATGACGCTGTTCGAAGTGGACGAAGCGGCCAACCGCGTGCGCGAGGAAGTCGACCCCGAAGCCAACATCATCTTCGGCTCGACCTTCAGCGACGCCATGGAAGGCCGTATGCGCGTGTCGGTGGTCGCCACCGGTATCGACGCCCAGTCGCAGGCCGGCAGCACGCCGAAAGCCGCGCCCGCCACCGAGCCCAAGAAAGCGCCCTATGCCTTCGGCGCCACCATCAAGGCCGAACCGGCCAAGCCGATCGCCCGCGTGTCCTATGACCCCGCGCGCGACACAGCGGCTACCGCCCGCGCCGTCGAGCAGCGGGCCGGCGGCGCCGTGCGCAGCGAGCGAGCGCCCGAGCCGCAGCAGCCTGCGTTCGCAGCATCACCGGAACCCGAGGAACAGACGTATCAGGAACTGGTTCGTCCGGCCATGCGCGAGCCAGCGGCCGCCGCTTCGGAGGAATATCCCGAAGAACAGGAATTACGCGCCGAGGCGTCGATCGCCCGCCAATCCGCACCCGCCGGCCGCAGCTTTTTCCAGCGCATGGGCCGCGCCCTGTCCGCGCTGCATGAGGAAGATCTCCAGGTGCAAACGGCCGAACCTCGCGTGCAGGTGGTGCAGAAAGCCGCTCCGCAGGCCGAAGTTTCGGTCAAGCCGCAGCCGCAACGCCTCCCCAACGAGGACCAGTACCTGGATATCCCGGCCTTTCTGAGGCGGCAGGCGAATTAGTGCTAGGCTTTTGGTTCTTAGTGCTTCGTTAATTTATTTATTTACCAGGCACTAAGCATCAATCACTAAGCCCCCTACTGTAACAATCTGTAACAAACAGTGATTTGAAAACCCGCCGCGTGCGGCCTAGAGTTTTTATAGAAACTAGAGGACCCCGCATGATCCGCTCCGAATCGCTGCAGACCACTCTCGCCAACAAGGTTTCCTGCTCCGGCATCGGGCTGCATGGCGGCCGGCGCGTGCATCTGGCCATCTACCCGGCCGAGGCCGATACCGGCATCCTGTTTCGCCGCCTCGACGTTCCCGCCGTGCAGGCCATGGTTTCCGCCCGCTTCGACGCCGTATGCGAAAGCCGCCTGGGCACCACCATCCGCAATGCGCACGGCACCGAAGTGGCTACCGTCGAGCATCTCATGGCGGCGCTGTGGGGCATGGGTGTCGATAATGCCGTCGTCACGCTGGACGGCCCGGAAGTGCCGATCATGGATGGCAGCTCCGAGCCGTTCGTGTTCATGCTGGAATGCGCCGGCATCGTTTCCCTCTCTGCGCCGCGCCGCCTGCTGCAGGTCACACGCAGCGTCGAGGTGCGCGAAGGCAACAGCATCGCCCGCATCGAGCCCAACCGCGAGGGTGAGGAAGGCATGAGCCTCGGCATCCAGATCGATTTTACCAACAAGCTGATCGGCCGCCAGACTGCGCATTACGATTTCTCCGAAACCACCTTCAAGCAGACGCTCGCCCGCGCCCGCACCTTCGGCTTCGAGCATGAGGTGGAAGCCATGCATAAAATGGGGCTGGCGCTGGGCGGATCGCTGGAAAACGCCGTCGTCGTCGGCCAGGAACGCATCCTCAATGAAGAAGGCCTGCGCTACCGCGACGAATTCGTGCGCCACAAGGCGCTGGACTGCCTGGGCGATCTCTATCTCGCCGGATACCGCATCGAAGGGCGGTTCACCTTCGTCCGCCCGGGACACGCCATCAACAACCAGCTGCTGCGCGCCCTGTTCGCCGACGAACATGCCTACATCGTCACCAGCCAGCCCGAGCCGGTTTTCTTCAGCCGCGAAGCGGTGCCGGCTTACGCCTGATTTCAGATATCCGCGTAGATATGCGTTTCGGCTTCGGCGCCGGGATGCGTGACCGCGCCTTTTTCCGCCGGCCCGACGATTTGCGCGTATTTCCATAAGGCCCCCGACTGGTAATCGGTGCTGCGCGGTTTCCAGGCGGCGCGGCGCTTCTTGAATTCCGCTTCGCTGACATCGGCATGGATGGTGCCTTTAATGGCGTCGATGGTGATGATGTCGCCATCTTTCAACAACGCGACCGGGCCGCCCACCGCCGCTTCCGGGCCGACATGGCCGATGCAGAAGCCGCGCGTGCCGCCGGAGAAGCGGCCGTCGGTGATCAGCGCGACGTCCTTGCCCGCGCCTTGGCCATAGAGCGCGGCGGTGGTCGACAGCATCTCGCGCATGCCCGGGCCGCCCTTGGGGCCCTCGTAGCGGATGACGACCACGGACCCGGGCTCGATGCCGCCG
>JAGWLJ010000155.1 GCA_028873275.1 Pseudomonadota bacterium | reverse complement strand
AAACAGGCGCGGCATGCCGGAAGGGAAGCCATGCGGGAAGCCTCCCGCAGCCGGCAAGCGCCAGCAGGGGGATGACCAGCAGGAGTGCATGACGCATAAGCCGCATAAATTCCACTATAACGGACGGTTGCGATAAATGCAAAGCAAACAGCGCCTTAGAACGCAGAACCCAATGGAAAATTTATACGCGGTGAAACAATATTAATTATGGTGCAGGAAATCCTATCTTCGGGGGCGATTCCAGACGGCCGGTGCGTGGTCGCGTGGCTGGGGCATCACCCGCGTTCCATCCTTGTGTTGCACACCGCCCGCCGCCGCGCCAAGCAGCTGGGTTGCCGCTGGTGCGTCGCCTACGTGGAAACTCCCTCCACCGTATCGGACCCGGAAAGCGAGGCCTCCGGGCAGATGCTGCGCCTGTGCACGCTGGCCGAGCAGATGGGAGCCGACGTACTGCATCTGCAGGCCGATGATGTGGAGAAAGGCCTGACGGCACTGCTGGAGGCCAAGAAAAGCAACATCGCCCTTCTGGTTGTCGGTGGCGTGGACATGAACCGGCCGTTCGCCCGGTGGCGCTCCTCCTATGCGACATGGAAAAAAGTACTGCGGCTGGCCAGCCAGTATACGCAGGTGGATATCGTCCCGCTGGCCAGCGCCTATATCGGCAGGATACGCATCAGCGGCATCAACTGGCGGCAGTTCCACCCGTCGCACTTCTTTTATGCGCTGGCTGCCGTCGGCCTGGCGTATCTCGCGGCGAAGGGGCTGGAATGGTCGCTGCCGCCGGCGCTGTTTCGCATCAACATGCAGAATGTCGGCCTGATATTCATGATCGCCTGCACCTTCGTCGCCGGCCGCTACGGATTGCTCCCGGGCTTGACGGCGGCGGCGGCGAGCTTCCTCACCTACAATTATTTTTACGAATTGCCCTATCACGCCCTGAAAATCACCGGCGAGACGGAAGAAATAGACATGGCGATTTTCATGTCGGCCGGTATCCTGATTGCGCTGTTCACCAGCCAGGTGCGGCGTAAGGCGCGAAATGTGGTGAGGCGCGAGCACGGCACGCAGGCGCTGTTCGCGCTTTACCGGCTTGCCTCTACCGCCTTCTCGCGCCAGCAGCTGCTTAATACCCTGCCGCGCACGCTGGCCGGGATGCTCGATGTCGAGGTGGCGTTCTTCCTGCCCCCGGCGCTTAATCCCGACCGCATCGAGCTGGCGGCGCCGCAGGACATTGAAATGAATGAGACCGACCGCAAAGCGCTCGATGCCTGCTGGGACGGGATGAAAACCACCGGCCTTGCCACGCCGCTTTATGAAGCGGCATCGTGGCGGTTCGAACCGATGATAGCGCCCGGCGGCGAGATCGGCGTGCTGGCGACGCGCCCCAAGCCCGGCAAGTCGCTCGATTTGTGGCTCTCCGCGCTCCTAACCAACGTCGCCGACCAGATTGCGGTGCTGCTCGAGCATATCGAGCTCGAGCAGTCGATGGAGGCGACGCGCTTGCGCAGCGAGCGCGAGAAGCTGCGCTCGATGCTGCTTTCGAGCGTCAGCCACGATTTGAAAACGCCGCTGGCCGGCATCATCGGCGCGCTGTCGGTGCACAGAAGCGTCGGCGAGCGGCTGACGCCCGAGCGCCGCCAGGCGCTGCTCGACAGCGCGCTCGAGGAAGCGCAGCGGCTCGACAGCTTCATCACCAACATCCTCGACATGACGCGGCTCGAAAGCGGCAAGATCGACCTGCACCAGGAATGGCACGACATGCAAAGCATCATCGGGCGGGTGGCCAGGCGCTCGCAGCACCGCCTGCGAAGCCGCACGCTGGCGGTGGATTGCCCGCCCGGCCTTGAAGCTTACATGGACATCATGATGACCGAGCAGGTGCTCCAGAACCTCATCGACAACGCCTGCAAATACACGCCCGACGGCACACGCATCGAGGTGCATTGCACGGCAAGCGAGCGCGAAGGCTTCCTCTGCCGCGTGCGTGACCTCGGCCCCGGCATCCCGGCGGAAAAACTCTCGCAGATATTCGACAAATACGCCCGCTTGCAGAAGCAGGATTCGCAGGTCGCCGGCACCGGGCTGGGACTGGCCATCTGCAAGGCGGTAATGGAACTGCAGCGCGGCTGGATTCGTGCCGCCAACCATCCGGAAGGCGGCGCCGAATTCACCTTCGGCCTGCCGCACTGGCGCAAGGCCGGGCGCAAGCCGGCCAGGAAGGAGGCCACCCATGCTGCGGGGTAAGCATATCGTCGTCATCGACGACACGGAATCGATCCGCCAGTTCCTGCGCTTCTCGCTTGAAGCCTACGGCGCCGCCGTGCAGGTGACCGCCACCGCTGCCGCCGGGCTCGCCTGTTGCGAGCAGGCTCCGCCGGATCTGGCGGTACTCGATATCGGCCTGCCGGATAACGAGGGCTTGAACATCCTGCCGCGGCTCAAGCGCCTTGGCAAACATCATGCGCTGCCGGTCGTGGTGCTCACCGTGCGGAAGGATCAGGACTCGATGGAAAGGGCGAAGATCCTGGGCGCCAACGCCTATCTTACCAAGCCGTGCTTCGTCGAGGACGTTATCGAAGTGATTAGCCGCCTGCTTGCGGAAAAGCATGCACCGCACCTGTCGCTGGTGATGCCGGATACGCCGCCCCGGCCCGGCCCGCAGGACATGCTGCTCAGCAAGGGAACATGAGCGAAACTATCAGGTTGCCCGCCGCTGTTGCTTCGCGACTTTGGCGCGGCATCCGCTTTGCACGCTACGGCGGTGGTGCCCAGAGCCGGAATCGAACCAGCGACACAGGGATTTTCAGTCCCTTGCTCTACCAACTGAGCTATCTGGGCACGAGGCTAAAACCGCGTGCTGCTATATAAAAGAAAAGAACCGGCCTGTCTACTTTCGTATCGCGGGCTTAAAACCGCCCCGTACGGCCGAATCGGCGGTTATTTGAACAGCCCCTGTATGCGGCTGCCGATGCCGCCGGCACCCTTGGTGATATTATTGACGGCGTTGCCGCCCAGGTTCCTCGCCAGGCTGCTGCTGGCGACCTGGCCGGCGTTGGCGGCGATGCTGCCCAGCAATTGGTCGGCGACCTGGGCCGGGGTGGCGCCGCCGCTGCCCCTGCCGATATTGACGAGGTGGATGGGCGGCAGCGGCGCGGTGAGCTGCTTTTTCAGCAGGGGGTGGCTGATGTCCACCTGGCCGTTGCGGACGTACAGGTTCTGGATAATGAGCTTCCTGCTCTTATTTTCCTGTTTCGCGCTGCCTCTGGCGGCAAGGCTGGAGCCTTTCGAGAGGTTGCGTTCGAGTGCCTGCAGGTTGGTGTTGCCGGTGGCGGTGGCTTCGACATTGACTTCGGGTTTGTCGATGACCACTTCGTCAATGACGATGGGCCCGCTGCCGGTTACCGACCTGGTATCCAGCTTGACCGAAATCATGCCCAGGCTGAGCGCCTTCGCCGAGGAAAACCCCTTGGGGTTTCCGACGGTAAGCCCGCTGATCGACCCCTCGCCGGAGCTGAGGACAAGCTTCACATTGTCGAGCCGGACGTCCACCTGCGCGGCCTGCGAGCCGTATTTCTCAATCGCCGCCTTGACGAGATGGTCGAGATTGAAATGCAGGTATGTCAGGCCGGCGGCGAGCAATACTACGGCCACTCCGACAACAATGCCCAATTTTTTCATGGCGTGCCTCTTATCATGATTGGCGGGACGCCAGCGACCATAATAGCTTCGCTATTGAATACAACTATGAAAATGTTAACGTGAAGCGGAGTTAACCACTGTCAGCCCGTATCGCTTGTGCACAAAAACCTGCTTCGCCTGCTTCGCTGTTACTGCTAAGCTACTCCCTTCCTGCGCCGTGCATCAATAAGGGGCCGTAGCTCAGCTGGATAGAGCAAGAGTTTCCTAAACTCTAGGTCGGAGGTTCGAATCCTCTCGGTCCCACCATCTTCTAAGCCGGAGCATTCCGGTAGATTCCGCAAAATCATAGAATAATGGCAGTTTATAGCGGATAATGCTTCCGCTATATTCCGCTTCATTACGTTGACATCCGGGGGTACATGGGGATAGAAATAGGGAAATATATCCCCACCGGCAAGTTTTCTATCCCCACACGTCTATCAACCATAAGAGCGAAAGGAAATCAAAGCCATGATGCTCAAAGACACAGCCGTTAGAAATGCTAAGGCAAAGGAAAAGATGTATCGGATATTTGACGGCGGCGGGCTTTACCTTGAAGTGCTGCCAGCGGGCGGTAAATACTGGCGCTTGAAATATCGCTTTGCGGGAAAAGAGAAGCGGCTGGCGCTTGGCGTCTATCCCGATGTTAGCCTTGCCGACGCCCGCGATCGTCGCGCTGAGGCGCGTAAAGCCCTTGCTGCCGGGAGTGATCCCGGAGAGGTAAAAAAAGAAGCCAAGCGCCTTGCCATACTGAAAGGCGAAAACACTTTTGAAGCCGTGGCGCGGGAAT
>JAGWLJ010000154.1 GCA_028873275.1 Pseudomonadota bacterium | reverse complement strand
CGTGTTCGACCACGACCACAGCCAGTGCGGGCATGATCATCATCACCACCATGATCATGAGCATGGCGAGCAGTGCGACGAAGATCATGTGATGTAAGTATAATGATCGATCTTCATCCAAAGTCACCTCACAGATATGTCTGTTCCGTTGACGCGTTTGTTCTGCAGGGGCCAAATCCCATTAGATCAGATCATGAAGACGAGCATAATTGGCTGATAGGCGTAGACATTGGCTTGACCAAAGGCCATAGGGGGTTCTGGTTACGTAAAGAGCTTGCATATGAGTTAGTGCGCTTGATAAGAGCTAAATTGCCAGAAGCTGGTTTAGTGGAGAAAAAATTTGTCCACCATGATTACGGTATGGAGCATCTTTATATCATTATTGATAAGCATAAAAATAATGGAACCGAGGTGAATGCTCCTGAGTTGAAAGAGTTTGTGAAGCAAATGATTGATACCGTTAATGCTAAGCACTTCGCTGGTATGCATCCCATCCTCACTTTTACAGAAAAAACATGGGCAGATATTCTACATGCTATCCTCCAGCCAGAACATGCTCGTGGCTGGAGTGTAGAATGATATAAGGGTGGCATGCTGGATTCTAATTTATCTCTCGTCTTCATGGGCACACCAGAATTTGCAGTTCCGACATTGAAGGCGCTGCATGAAGCGGGGCATAGCATCGCCGCCGTTTACACGCAACCGCCGCGTCCCGCCGGGCGCGGCCAGAAAGAATCCCCCTCCCCTGTGCATGAATACGCGCTGGCGCATGGATTGCCGGTATTCACGCCCGCTTCCCTGAAATCCCCCGAAACGCAGGCAGAGTTCGCCGCACACCGGGCCGATGCGGCGATTGTAGCGGCGTATGGACTGCTGCTGCCGAAGCCGATTCTCGAAGCCTATCCGCTGGGCTGCATCAACGTGCATCCGTCGCTGCTTCCGCGCTGGCGCGGCGCGGCGCCGATCCAGCGCACGGTCATGGCCGGCGATAAGGAAACCGGCATCGTTATCATGCAGATGGATGAAGGGCTGGACACCGGCGATATGCTGCTCATCGAGCGCTATGCGATCCCAGAAGGCACCACGGCGGGCGAGCTGCATGATACGCTGGCGGAGAAAGCCGGACCGCTGGTGCTGCGAACGCTGCAGGGCTTGCAGGATGGTAGCATCGTTCCGCTGCCGCAGGGCGAAAGCGGCGTCACCTACGCCAAAAAGATCTCCAAGCAGGAAGCCGCCATCGACTGGAATCAGGATGCTGAAAGAATCTATCACCATATTCTTGGACTGAGCCCGCATCCCGGAGCGTATTTCATGTTCGGCGGCGAGCATATCAAGATTCTAAAGGCCGGCTGGCATCCGCGCCACCATTCCCATGCACCGGGGACGATACTGGACGATCAACTGCACATCACCTGCAAGACCGGCGTCCTGCATCCGGCTACCCTGCAAAGGCCGGGCAAGAAACCGCTGGCTGTCGGGGAATTCCTGCGCGGCTTTCCGCTGCCGGCCGGCACGCGGTTGATATAATGCCGCGCTACAAGCTCACCATTGAATACGATGGCAGCCCCTATGCCGGCTGGCAGAAGCAGCAGGAACGGCCAAGCGTGCAGGCAGCCATCGAGGAGGCAGTGTTCAAATTCTGCGGCAATCGGGTAGAGGTGGCAGGCGCCGGGCGCACTGATGCCGGCGTGCACGCCATGGCGCAGGCAGCGCATGTCGATCTGCCGGAAGCGATCGATCCGTTCCGCATTATGCAGGGCACCAATTTTCACCTGTTCTCAATGGAAGGAAACCGCATCGCCATCACCAGCGCCGAGCCGGTGCCTGACGATTTTCATGCTCGCTTCTCGGCCACGAAGCGCCATTACCTTTATCGCATCATCAACCGCCGCAGCCGGCTGGCGCTGGAGGCCGGCCGCGCCTGGCACGTCATTGAGCCGCTGGATGAAAATGCCATGCGGCAGGCGGCAGAGATGCTGCTCGGCCACCATGATTTCACCAGCTTCCGCGATAGCGAATGCCAGGCGAAATCGCCGATGAAAACACTCGACCAACTGGATATCCGGCGGCAGGGCAATGAGATCCACATTGTAACGTCGGCGCGCTCTTTCCTGCATCACCAGGTGCGCATCATGGTGGGCACATTGTCATTGACCGGCAAAGGCAAGTGGCAGCCGAAGGATATAAAAGCTGCGCTGGAGGCCAGGGACAGGGCCAAGGCCGGCCCCACCGCTCCGCCCGAGGGATTGTATCTGGTAGGAGTGGAGTATTAGGCGCGCAGCAGCTCGTTGATGCTGGTCTTGGCGCGGGTCTTTTCATCAACGCGCTTGACGATGACGGCGCAATAGAGCGAGGGGCTGTCCGGCGTTTTTCCCGGCAGGGTGCCGGGGACTACCACGGAATAGGCCGGCACTTTGCCGTACATCACTTCACCGCTGGCGCGGTCGATGATTTTGGTGGATGCGCCGAGAAATACGCCCATGGAAATGACAGAGCCCTCCTCCACGATCACGCCTTCCGCCACTTCGCTGCGGGCGCCGATGAAGCAATTGTCCTCGATGATAACCGGATTCGCCTGCAGCGGCTCCAGCACCCCGCCGATGCCGACGCCGCCGGAGATATGGCAATGTTTTCCGATCTGCGCGCAGCTGCCCACCGTTGACCACGTGTCGATCATCGTGCCGTCGCCGACATGAGCGCCGACATTGACGAAGCTCGGCATCAGCACCACATCCTTGCCGATATAAGCGCTGCGGCGAACGAAACAGCCCGGCACGGCGCGGAAGCCGGCCTGCTGAAAGCGCTCTTCATTCCAGCGCTGGAATTTGGACGGCACTTTGTCATACCAGTAGCTGTACTGGCTCATGTCGTCCCATTGCGAGGCGACATACGGCCCGTGCGCCAGCAACTCCATGGGGCTCAGGCGGAAGGACAGCAGCACGGCCTTCTTGATCCATTGATGCACCTGCCACTGGCCACCTGTTTTTTCGGCAACACGCAGCTTGCCCTCGTCGAGCAGATCCAGCGTATGCTCCACGACGCCGCGGATTTCGCCGCGGGTAGCGGTATTCAGATTCTGGCGCTCTTCCCAGGCGCGATCGATGATGGTTTGCAGTTCCATATTTTTACCCATTCGCCGTCAGCACCTTGCCCGCCAGATACAGCGAGCCGCAGATGCAAATCAGCGCTGGTGTTCTGGCACGCTGGGCAATGGTTTGCAACGCTTTTTCGATAGAAGCCGCTGAATACGCGGCCATTCCCAGCTCGGCGGCGGCCTTCTCTATCTCTTCGGGTTTGCGGCTCTGGGCCTCGCCGGGAATGGCGACGGCATGAAGCTCCGCCGCGTAAGGAGCGAGGAACTTAAGATAGGCCCCAACTTCCTTGCCGCGTATCATCCCGCAGATAAGGTAGATAGGCTTTTCCTGCTCTTTCAGCCATTCGCCCAGCACTTCGCCGCCCTGTGGGTTATGGCCACCGTCCAGCCACAGGTCGATGCCCGGCGGCAGCATATCGCGGTAGCGGCCCCGGGTAATAGGCTGCAGCCGCGCCGGCCAGACGGCGCTGGACAACCCCTGCGCGATATGCGCGTCGGTGATGGCAAATTGCGGCAGAAGGTCGATACAGGCAACGGCGGTGGCGGCATTGTCGTACTGGAATTTACCGGCCAGCGACGGCGTGAGCGCCAGCGTTCGTTGCGGGGATTCATAGAAAACTCCTCCCCCCGTAGGGGGGAGGCCGGGAGGGGGGCTTACGTTATTCTGAGTTTTAACATGCCCCCACCCCGACCCTCCCCCTACGGGAGAGGGAGATATCTTCCATTCGATGCTATAACGATACAGCGGCGCATTGAGCGCAGCCGCTTTCTGCTCGATGACGTTTTCTGCTTCCGCTTCCTGTTTGCCGACGATGCAGGGAATGTCGCACTTCAGTATGCCCGCCTTCTCTCCGGCGATGGCGGTCAGGGTTTTGCCTAAATACTCAGTGTGATCGAAGGAGATGGGGGTGATGGCGGTCAGCAGAGGCTTTTCAATCACGTTGGTGGCATCTAACCGACCGCCCATACCGGTTTCGAGCAGCAGCACATCGGCCGGATGCTCGGCGAAGGCAAGGAAAGCCAGCGCGGTCGTCGCCTCAAAAAACGTGGCTGGCTGCGCCTGAAGAAACGGCGCGATATGGTTCAGCAGCCGGTGCAGCGCAGCGTCGTCGATGGACTTTCCACGCAGGATAATGCGCTCGTTGAACCGCACCAGGTGCGGCGAGGTATAGCGGTTGACACTGTAGCCCGCCGCCTCGAATACCGCCTGCAGATAGGCCAGCAGCGAGCCCTTGCCGTTGGTGCCGGCGACGTGGATTATGGGCGGCAGGCGCTTCTGCGGGCTGCCCAGTACGGAAAGCATGCGGTGCATCCGGTCGAGCGACAGGTCGATGCCCGCCAGCACCGGGTGATGCAGCCGGTTGAGAAATGTTTCGACCGGGTC
>JAGWLJ010000153.1 GCA_028873275.1 Pseudomonadota bacterium | reverse complement strand
GCCCTCGGGCATCATGACCGGGCAGTATGAGATGGAAACGCAGGGCCGCGAGCGTTTCCTGATCGAGATTCCCGCCTTCTCGCTCGACAGCCCGGAACAGGTGAAAAGGCCTAATTAAATGCCCGCCAGCATTACCGTGCAGATCGTCAACAAAAAGGGGTTGCATGCGCGGGCGGCGGCTAAATTCGTCAAGGTGGTGGCGGCGCATGAGACGCAGGTAACGGTAACCAAGCTGGAATCCGACCTGCCGGCGGTGCCGGGCGGCTCCATCCTCGGCCTCATGATGCTTGGGGCCGATCCCGGGTCGAAACTCCGTATTGACGCCGAAGGCAAACAGGCGCAGGAAGTGATAAGCGCGCTCAGGGAGCTGGTGGAGAATAAATTCGGGGAGGGAGAATAGCCATGTCACATGACATCATACCCGTAACGAAGGAATGGGCCGGGCGCGCCTGGATCAATAAAGAGCGTTATGAGCGCATGTATGGCGAATCCATCGCCAGTCCCGATGCGTTCTGGGCGAAGGAAGCGGAACAGTTCGTCTGGAAGGGCAGATGGCAGCGCATAAAAAATACCCGCTTTCAGGCGCCGGTGTCCATCCGCTGGTTCGAGGGCGCGACGCTCAATATCACCGAGAACTGCCTCGACCGCCATTTGGGCGAGCGGGCCGACCAGACGGCCATTATTTGGGAAGGCGATAATCCCGGCGAATCGAAGCATATCACTTACCGCGAGCTGCACGGGCAGGTCTGCCGCCTGGCCAATGTGCTGAAGCAAAACGGCGTCAGGAAAGGCGACCGCGTGACCATCTACCTGCCGATGATTCCCGAGGCAGCGGTGGCGATGCTGGCCTGCGCGCGCATCGGCGCCATTCATTCGGTGGTGTTCGCCGGCTTCTCATCCGACGCGCTGAAAGGAAGAATCGAGGATTGCGGCAGCAGTATGGTCATTACGTCCGATGAAGGCGTGCGCGGCGGCAAAAAGGTTGCGCTGAAGGCCAACGTCGATGAGGCGATCCAGGGCATGAATGTCCGCCGCGTCATTGTGGTGAAGCGCACGGACGCTTCCATTCCGTGGGATGCCCGGCGCGATCTGTGGTACCACGAGGAAATGGCCAAAGCCGCCGCCGACTGCCCGGCGGAAAGCATGGATGCCGAGGATCCGCTGTTCATTCTCTACACCTCCGGCTCGACCGGCAAGCCCAAGGGCGTGATGCATACGACGGCGGGCTATATGGTGTGGGCGGGAATAACGCATAAATACACCTTCGATTATCATGACGGCGATATCTACTGGTGCACCGCCGATGTCGGCTGGGTGACGGGGCATACGTATATCGTGTACGGGCCGCTGCTGAACGGCGCGGTCACGCTGATGTACGAAGGCGTGCCGAATTACCCCGATTGGTCGCGCTTCTGGCAGGTGGTGGACAAGCACCAGGTGAATATTTTCCATACCGCGCCCACGGCTATCCGTGCCCTGATGCGCGAAGGCGAGGAACCGGTGAAGAAAACCTCCCGCAAATCGCTGCGCCTGCTGGGCAGCGTCGGCGAGCCGATCAATCCCGAGGCGTGGCTGTGGTACTGGCGCGTGGTGGGCGAGGAGCGCTGCCCCATTGTCGATACCTGGTGGCAGACGGAAACCGGCGGCCACATGATAGCCCCGTTTCCCGGCGCGACCGATTTAAAGCCCGGCTCGGCGACGGTGCCGTTCTTCGGCGTGCGGCCGGTGATTGTCGATCAGCAGGGAACACCGCTGGAGGGCGCCTGCGAGGGAATGCTCTGCATCGCCGATTCCTGGCCGGGGCAGGCGCGCAGCGTGTGGGGCGATCATGAGCGCTTCGAGCAGACCTATTTCTCGCAGTTCAAAGGCATGTATTTTACCGGCGACGGCGCGCGGCGCGACGGGGACGGCTATTACTGGATCACCGGCCGCGTCGACGACGTCCTGAATGTTTCCGGCCACCGGCTGGGAACCGCCGAGATCGAAAGCGCGCTGGTGGCGCACGAGCATGTGGCGGAGGCGGCGGTGGTCGGCATTCCGCATGATATCAAGGGGCAGGGGATTTATGCCTATGTGACGCTCAATGCCGGCATCGTCTGCGATCCGGAGCTGCAGAAGGAACTGATCCAGTGGGTAAGAAAGCAGATCAGCCCCATCGCCACGCCCGACCATATCCACTTTACGCCCGCTCTGCCCAAGACGCGCTCCGGCAAGATCATGCGCCGCATTTTGCGAAAAATCGCCGAGGGCGAGTTCGCGCAGTTGGGGGATACCTCAACGCTTACCAACCCTGAAATCGTCGACGATCTGGTGAAGGGAAGAAAGAAAAGTTAGGCAGGCAGATTTGGATTAAGTGGGCCAAGCCCAGCCGGGCTCGCATTTCCACCTATACCGCGCCCGCCGGTTGCCGGTGTGTTTATCATAGGAAGTCCAGCCTGAACTCCCGGCAGCACAGCGTCACTGAGGGTGAGCATTCCGCCATCCGGCAAGCCAGACTGCGCGGCGGAAGCCAGTGGAGGTGCGCTTGTGAAAATAAAACTCCTTATCCAGTCTTGGAAATTGCTGGTTGTCTGATTGTTTTGGATAAAGTCTGGCACATTATTGCCTGGCTGGCGCCAGTCATGCCATCCTGCCCATGTTCTATCATGATTAATAGCCATATGATGGCTTACTCCCACGACCCGGTCGGCATTATCACCGTTCATATGCACCAGAACCGCATATCTTGCGAATTCCGGCACAGGATGAGCAGTATCGCGGCTTCCGCGAATTACTTGACCCTGGCCATCCAGGAAAACAATCCTGTGGTTGTTTGGATCTGGCAAATTCACAATCCCTCCGCCGCTACGCGCCAAATCGCCATTTATGAGGGGCCTTAATACCGGTTCCGGTCCTGGAGGCGTCGAATGGCCGCTAATCTGGTTGCCGATGCCGCCGCCGACGAACAGGCCGATCAGCGCAAGGATAATACCCAGGATCGGGCCGCCCATGGAATTGCCGAGCATGAATCCGCCCGCCGCGCCGCCCAGCGAGCCTACCGCGCCACCGGTGTTGGAGAACAATCCCTGGAACATTTTGCCGATGCCGGCCAGCGCGTTGCCGGCGCCGGTGGCGGTTTGCTGCAGTGCCGGGAGGACTTCGGTATTGAATGCGTTTTTGATGGTATCCGCCTGAGTGCTCACCCATTGTTCAAGAGCGGCGCGGTTGAAGCTGCCGTTGGCGTTGATGCCGGTGATCCTGCCGTCTCGGTAAAGCTGCTGCGCGTTGGCGCTGATGAATTCATAGGCGCTCTTCACCTGGCCGGTGGCGGCGGCCGCCTGTTCGCTTGCCCATCGTTGGGCATCCTGCCATGAGCGTATGTCTCGAAGGTTCATAGCTGACCTATCCTCTTACAGGAGTTTGCTGTGGCTGAGCGATATTCTGCGCCGGCGAGGGCGACGGCGTGATGCCGCCCAGCTGCGCGAGGTGGGGATCCTGCGCTGCGCCGCGCTGCTGCTCCTGCGCGTGCGCCACGATGGGAGCCGGAGCGGCGGCGGCCGCCATGCTGCCGCTTACGGCGCTGCTGATGACGTTACCAAGCTTGGCGCCGCCGATGATGGCGAGAATGGGAAGCGCGATGGTGGCAAGCAGGCCCGTAAAGCCGCCGCCGAGATATTCGCCGATGCTGCTAACGCTGCCCAGCCCGTAAGCGAGGCCGAGGCCGAGCAGGCCGCCGACAATGCCGCCCCACTGAACGCCGCCCTTGTCGGTGTTGTGGAACATCTCTATGCCGGAGCGCAGCAGCCCGCCGAAAAAACCTTCCTGCTGGTGCTGCATCCCTTCGCCGAATGCTTGCAGGGCCATGCGGCCGGCATCGCCATGCCCGGTCGCCAGGTGGGAAAGATTCGTATGCAGGGAAGATTGAATCCGCGCCATCTGCTGCTGCATCTGATCAGGCCGCACGCTTCCAATGGCGTAACCCTGAGCGAGATGCTGTGCGTTCTGAGCTGCGCTCGTGACGTTGTGATTGAACTGCGCCTGCATGGCGCTTAATACGTTGAGGGCTTCCTGCCGGTTGGCGCCCTGAAAGCGTGCGCTGGTCGCCACCAGGTTTCTGGCGTCGTTGAAAGCCCGCTGGGTATTCTGCACATTCTGTTCAAAAGACGTCATAAGGCAAAGCCGCAATGGTCGACATCTTCAGCCTAAAGCAGGGTAATTATGCTTACAAGTTAAGGTTTTGTGACAGCCGGGCCGCCCGCGCGCCGCAGTATATGACAATGCCAGGGCGAGATGGATATTTCTTTAATAATTTCAAATTCTAAGCCGTTATAAGCCGATTTTACGCCGCCAGCCATCCAGGCCAGTATCCCGGCCAGGATGACGATGCCGCCTTCCGTCAAGTGAATTTTAACCTGTCCGGCTGTTTCCACGGTGAACTGCGCCAGCATGTTGCAGATGATCAGGTCGTAAGGCGCACGGCGCCTGATTTCCGGGTTGGAAAACCC
>JAGWLJ010000152.1 GCA_028873275.1 Pseudomonadota bacterium | reverse complement strand
AGATGACATCGGCGCTTTCTTCCCTCTGGCAGCGCGGCGCGAAATTTCTCGGCTGCGAGCAGGCCATCATGGGTGGCGCGATGTCGTGGGTGTCGGAGCGCAACCTGGTGGCGGCGCTGTCGAACGCCGGGGCGTTTGGGGTCATCGCCTGCAGTGCCATGACGCCGGAGCTGCTCGACAAGGAAATCGCGGCGACCCGGGCGCTGACTGCAAAACCCTTCGGCGTCAATCTCATCATCATGCATCCGCAGATGGATGCGCTGATCGAGGTGTGCAGAAAGCACAACGTGTCGCATGTCGTGCTGGCCGGCGGGATTCCCAAGGATGGCTGGATCAAGGCGATCAAGGCGTATGGCGGGAAGGTGATCTGCTTTGCGCCGTCGGCGATTATCGGGCGCAAGCTGGTGCGCCTCGGCGCCGATGCGCTGGTGATCGAGGGGATGGAGGCGGGCGGGCATATCGGGCCGGTATCGACCTCGGTGCTGGCGCAGGAGATTCTGCCGCATATTCGCGAGGTGCCGGTGTTCATCGCCGGCGGCATCGGGCGCGGCGAGGCCATCGTATCTTATCTGCAAATGGGGGCGGCTGGGGTGCAGCTGGGCACGCGTTTCGTCTGCGCCAGCGAGTCGATCGCCCATGCGAAATTCAAGGAATGCTTCATCCGCAGCCAGGCGCGCGACGCGCAGCCGAGCGTGCAGCTCGACCCGGATTTCCCGGTGATCCCGGTGCGCGCCATCGCCAACAAGGCGACCGACGCCTTCACTCGCATGCAGCATGAAGTGATTGCGGAATTCCGCAGCGGCGCGCTCGATAAAAAAGAAGCCCAGCTCAAGATCGAGCATTTCTGGGCTGGGGCGCTGCGCCGCGCCGTCATCGACGGCGATGTCGAGCACGGCTCGGTAATGGCGGGTCAGAGCGTCGGCATGGTCAGCAAAATCCAGCCGGTGAAGGAAATCCTTGAGGAATTGATTGGCCAGGCCGAGGCGTTTCTGGCGTGAGTCCAGGAGGAAGCTGGACAACAGCGGCAGCCTGTATTACCAAATAGTAATTTATTATCCTCGAGGAATATTATGGACTCTCTCAATGTTACCGATGAAATAAAGCGCTTGGCTGAAACTGTGGCATTGAAATATGTGGCAGACCAGCGGCGCTATCCAGCGCTGGCCGGTACGCCGTTTGTAACGACGTCCAATGAGTTTGACGAATTCATGGATGCCGTAAAAAAAGCCAATCCTGAGATACCGGGGGAGACGTTGAGCATGCATAGGCTCAAAAGCGGGAATTCCGCCGCCGCTGATGCGATCATGGAGATTATCACTCAGGCGGTGAAGAGATTGGAAGCCAATGGTCATGCGATGCCCGCCATGCCGCATCTGTTTCGCCAGGATACGCCAGGGCGGGGAAATGCCCTTGGCTGACGATTGGTGCACCGCATCATGAATTGGCTTTGACCCGGTAGATTGTCCCCGGCATAATACCTTATGCCGCGTTTGAAAAACATCACCGTCCAATCCTCCTCGCCGCTCCTGCTGCTCAGGCAGATCCGCGATGTCATGGCGCAGGCAGCCTCGGCGCAGGCGCGGCTCGATCAGGTGGTGAGCATCATCGCCGGCGGGTTTGCCTCGGAAGTATGTTCGGTGTACCTGCTGCGCGCCGGCGATATTCTCGAGCTCTATGCCAGCCAGGGCCTCAAGAAAACCTCAGTGCATCTGACGCGGCTTTCGGTCGGGCAGGGACTGGTGGGCGAGATCGCCGCCACTGCCGAGCCGCTCAACCTGGCCAATGCCGAGGCGCATCCCAAATTCGTCTACCGGCCGGAGACGGGCGAGGAAATCTACAGCTCCTTCGTCGGCGTGCCGATTTTGCAGGGCGGCAAGGTGATCGGCGTGCTGGTGGTGCAGGGCAAAAAAGCGCAGTCCTACACGCCGGATCAGGTGGAAGTGCTGCAGACGGTGGCGATGGTGCTGTCGGAGCTGGCCATCTCCGGCCAGCTGGTGGACGCCAAAGAGATCAAGACGGCCACCGGCGGACTGATGGCGCAGCAGCTGACTGGTGTGCGGCTCTCCTCCGGCATGGCGCGCGCCCCGGCGGTGCTGCACCAGCCGCAGCTGGTCATCACGCAATACGTCGCTGCCGATCCCGACCATGAAAAAACGCGGCTGGACGCGGCGCTGCGTTCGCTGCAGGAATCGTTCGGGGCGTTCATCGAATCCTCCGGCCTATCCGATGACGACGAGCAGCGCCAGATCATCGAGACCTACCTGCTGTTCACGCAGGACCGCGGTTGGATCGCCCGCATCGACGACGCCATCGCCTCGGGCCTGACGGCGGAGGCGGCGGTGAAGAAAGTGCAGGAGGAATTGCAGGCGCGCATGAGCCAGCTGGCCAGCCCCTACATCAAGGAGCGCATCCAGGACTTGGAGGATTTATCCAACCACCTGTTGCAGGCCTTGCTGGGCAAGCCGGTGGTGCCCGAGGCGCAGGAGCTGCCGGAAGCATTCATTCTGGTGGCGCGCTCGCTCGGCCCGGCGGAGTTGCTCGATTACGACCACAAGCGTATCAAGGGGCTGGTGCTTGAGGAAGGCTCGCTCACCTCGCACACGGCGGTGATCGCCCGCGCCATGGACATCCCGGCGCTGGCCCGGGTCGAGCGGGCGACCGCCGTCATCCAGCCGGGCGATACGGTGATCGTCGACGCCGAAAGCGGCAATGTCTACGTGCGCCCGAGCGACAGCGTCGAGCAGGCGATGGCGGCGCATCTGCACCATTACGACATGCGCGAGGCGGAATACGCCCTGTTCCGCGACCTCGAAGCGGAAACGCGCGACGGCACGCGCATCTCGCTCAACATCAACGCCGGGTTGTTTGTCGATAGCGCCAGCGTCATGCAGGCGGGGGTGGACGGCATCGGGCTTTACCGCACGGAGCTGCCCTACATGACCTCGGCCACTTTCCCGGAAGTCGAGGCGCAGCGTCAGCTTTACGCCTCCATGTACGCGCAGCTTCCCGGCCGGCGCATCGTCTTCCGCAGCTTCGACATCGGCGGCGATAAGAAAGTGCCGTACCTGCATGCCGGCGAGGAGGAAAACCCGGCCATGGGCTGGCGGGCGACGCGTATCGGCCTCGACCGTCCCGGCATCCTGCGCGACCAGTTCCGCGCCATGGTGCAGGCAGCGGCGGGGCAGCCGCTTTACGTCATGTTCCCTTTCATCGCTCAGCTGGCCGAGTTCGACGCCGCCAAAAAGCTGCTGCTGCAGGAGGTGGCGCGGGCGGCGGTCAAACCCTCGCCGCTCAGAATCGGCCTGATGATCGAGATCCCCTCCAGTCTCTGGCAACTGGAGGCGCTGATGCAGCGGGCCGATTTCGTGTCGATCGGCAGCAATGATTTAATGCAATTCCTCTTCGCCTGCGACCGCGGCGCCGCGCATATGGCCGACAGCTACGACACGCTGTCGCCGGTGATGCTGTGCGTGGTGCGCGAGGTAGTGGAGAAGGCGAAGGCGCGCCATGTCGAGGTCAGCTTCTGCGGCGAGATGGCGAGGAAGCCGCTGGAGGCGCTGGCGCTGCTGGGCGTGGGCGTGCGCACGCTATCGGTCTCGGCCTCAGCGGTCGGCCCGCTCAAGCGCATGATCCGCAGCCTGACGCTGGCCGAGATCAATGAGTACCTGCCGTTCCTGCTGCAGTCGCCGGAGGCCAGCGTCCGCCCCTGGCTCGCCGCCTGGGCGCGCGATCACGGGGTGATGGTGTAGCATGGAAACTCCCGATTACAGCGAGATCGGCCGGCTGTTCCGCCAGGCGCGGGAAGAGAAGGGCATGAGCCTGGAGGGGGCGGCGCATATGCTGCATATCCGCCAGCGCTACCTGGCGGCGCTCGAGGAGGGCAATCTGGCCGAGCTGCCGGGCCTGCCTTACATCAAGGGCTATCTGCAGGCCTACGCCGCCTTCCTCGACCTCGACCGGCAGGAGATCGTGCGGCGGTTCGAGGGAGCCGAGCAGCAGTTTGCCCGGCGGGGGCTGTACCTGCCGCAGGCCTTCAGCCGCGAGAAGAAGCCCGGCCGCCGGGCCGTCTGGGGCTCCCTGGCGGCGGCGCTGGCTATTATCGGCCTGTGGCTGGCCGCGCATGCGCCGTCGGGGACGGAGATTTCGCCGGTGGAGGATTTCCCGACCGTTTCCCTGGCCGCCGCGCCGCAGGATGACGCTTGCTTTCAGTCGGCTTCTCCATTATATCCCCCCTGTACGATGACGCGGAAACAGCTGGATCTGGTTCCGCTGGGCCCTGTGACCTCCGTGATGGAGCTGGCCCCGTTTTTAATGGAAGACCATGAGCCTGACGAAGCGCCGGACCTCCCTGAGGGTAGCGATTGACGATGTGATGATAGGCGGCGATGCCCCCATCGCGGTGCAGTCGATGACCAACACCGACACCGCCGATGTCGCCGCCACCGTAGCGCAGGTGCGTGCGCTGGCCGCCGCCGGCTCGGAGCTGGTGCGCCTTACCGTCAATAATGAGGCAGCGGCAA